>JAICUV010000287.1 GCA_025935655.1 Chloroflexota bacterium
CGGCTTCGGCCGGATCGGTCGCCAGTCCCTCACGGCGCTCATCGAGCGCTCGCCGGACGTCGAGGTCGTCGCCGTGAACGACCTCGTCGACGTCGAGACGAACGCGCTCCTGTTCAAGCACGACTCGACCTACGGGGCGTACCCGGGCGAGGTCAGCCACACCGATGACGCGGTCGTCATCGATGGCAAGTCGATCAAGGTCCTCCAGGTCGCCGACCCGACGCAGCTGCCGTGGGGCGACCTCGGCATCGACATCGTGATCGAGTCCACCGGCCGCTTCACCGACGCGACGAAGGCCAGGGCCCACCTCGACGCCGGCGCGAAGAAGGTGATCATCAGCGCCCCGGCCAAGGGCGAGGACGTCACGATCGTCCTGGGCGTCAACGAGGGCGTCTACGACGACTCGAAGCACAACATCATCAGCAACGCCAGCTGCACCACGAACTGCCTGGCGCCCGCGGCCAAGGTGGTCCACGACAACTGGGTCATCAAGCGCGGCCTGATGAACACGATCCACAGCTACACCAACGACCAGAAGATCCTGGACGTCGCCCACAAGGACCCGCGCCGCGCCCGCGCGGCGGCCCTCAACATCATCCCGACCACGACCGGTGCCGCGAAGGCGCTGGCGCTCGTGATCCCGGATCTCAAGGGCAAGTTCGACGGGTTCAGCCTGCGGGTCCCGACGCCGACGGTGTCGGTCGTGGACTTCACGGCCGAGCTCGAGAAGGACGTCACGCTCGAGGAGCTCAACCAGGCGTTCCGCGACGCGGCCGCCGGCCCGCTCGCCGGGATCCTGGGCGCCAGCGACGAGCCGCTCGTGTCCACGGACTACCGGGGCGACGCCCGCAGCTCGATCATCGACCTCCCGTCGAACATGGTCCTCGGCGGCAACTTCATCAAGGTCATCGCCTGGTACGACAACGAGTGGGGCTACAGCTGCCGCGTGGCGGACCTCACGAAGTTCGTCGCCGAGCGCCTGGCCTGACGAGGGGCCCCGAACGGGGTCCGACCCGGAGGGAGCCGGCACCGCCCGGCTCCCGGAGGAACCGAACATGGACAAGCTCACGGTCCAGGACCTGGACGCCGCGGGCAAGCGCGTCTTCGTGCGCGTGGACTTCAACGTCCCGCTCCAGGACGGCAGGGTCACCGATGACACGCGGATCCGCGCCGCGCTCCCGACGATCCGGCACCTCCAGGCGCAGGGCGCCCGCGTGATCCTCGCCAGCCACCTCGGGCGGCCCGACGGCAAGGTCAGCGACAGCCTCCGGCTCCGGCCGGTGGGCGAGCGGCTCGGCCAGCTGCTGGGCAAGACCGTCCCCGTGACGGGCGACGCGCTCGGCGCGGGCACGGAGGACGCCGTCAAGCGCCTCCGCAACGGCGAGGTGCTGCTGCTCGAGAACCTCCGCTTCCACGCCGAGGAGGAGAAGAACGATCCCGAGTTCGCGAAGGCGCTCGCCGCGTACGCGGACGTCTACGTCAACGACGCGTTCGGCACGGCGCACCGCGCGCACGCCTCGACCGTCGGCATCGCGAAGCTCCTCCCGGCGTACGCCGGGTTCCTCATGGAGAAGGAGCTCGCCAACCTCGGCAAGATCGTGACCAACCCCGAGCGCCCGTTCGCGGCGATCATCGGCGGGGCCAAGGTCAGCGACAAGATCAAGGTCCTCAAGAACCTCGTCGCCAAGGCCGACGTGATCGTGATCGGCGGCGGCATGGCGAACACCTTCCTGCTCGCGCAGGGCAAGGCCGTGGGCAAGAGCCTCGCCGAGCCCGACCGCGTCGAGGACGCCCGGGCGATCCTCGCCGACGCCGAGGCGCGGGGCGTGAAGGTGGTGCTCCCGGTGGACGTCGTGGTGGCCAAGGAGGTCACCCGGGGCACCGAGTACAAGACGATCTCCGCGGAGAAGGTGCCAGCGAGCTGGCACATCGTGGACGTCGGCAAGCAGAGCCTGGAGCTCATCGAGGCCGCCCTCGCCGACGTGCGCACGGTGCTCTGGAACGGCCCGCTGGGCGTGTTCGAGATCCCGAGCTTCGCCCACGGGACGAAGGCGATCGCGCGCTTCCTCGCGGACCGCGCGGACGAGGGCGTGCAGGTGGTCATCGGCGGCGGGGACTCCGTCGCGGCGATCACCCAGCAGGGCCTCGCCGACAAGATGACCCACATCAGCACCGGTGGCGGCGCGTCGCTCGAGTTTCTCGAGGGCAAGGAGCTGCCGGGCGTGACGGTCCTGCTGGACCGGGAGCCGGAGAAGGCCAAGTGAGCGACACCACCATCGCCTGGGTCGATGCGAGGGAGATCCTCGACTCGCGGGGCAACCCCACCGTGGAAGTAGACGTCGTCACGGACGACGGCTCCCTCGGCCGCGCCGCGGTCCCGTCCGGCGCCAGCACCGGCATCAACGAGGCCGTGGAGCTGCGCGACGGCGACAAGGCCCGCTACGGGGGCAAGGGCGTCCTCACGGCGGTTGCGAACGTGACCGACCGCATCGGCCCCAGCCTGCTGGGCTTCGACGCCGCGGACCAGTCGGGCATCGACGACATCCTGCTCGAGCTCGACGGGACACCGAACAAGGGCGAGCTCGGCGCGAACGCCATCCTCGGCGTCTCGCTCGCCTGCGCCCATGCGTCCGCGTCGTCCCACGAGGTCCCGCTCTACCGCTGGCTCGGGGGTGTGGGCGCCCGGATCCTCCCCGTCCCGATGTTCAACATCCTCAACGGCGGCAAGCACGCCCAGGACTCCACGGACTTCCAGGAGTTCATGGTCATGCCGGTGGGGCTCTCGAGCTTCCCGGAGGCGCTGCGCGCGGGCGCGGAGATCTTCGCCGCGCTGCGCACGATCCTCCACGACGAGGGACACGCGGTGGGGCAGGGCGACGAGGGCGGCTTCGCGCCGTCGCTGAAGTCCAACGAGGCGGCGGTCGAGGTGATCCTGCGGGCGATCGAGAAGGCCGGCTACAAGCCCGGCGACGAGATCGGCATCGCGCTCGATCCCGCGACCAGCTCCATCCTGGAGGAGGGGACAGGCGTCGAGGGCGTCACCGGCCGCTACCGCCTCGAGAAGGAGGGCCGCACGCTCGACTCCGGCGAGATGGTGGACCTGTGGGCTGACTGGGTCGCCCGCTACCCGATCGTCTCGCTCGAGGACGGCCTCGGCGAGGAGGACTGGGCCGGCTGGACGGCGCTCAACGCGCGGCTCGGCGACAAGGTCCAGCTGGTGGGCGACGACCTCCTGGTGACCAACCCGGCGTTCATCCGCAAGGCCATCACCGAGAAGGCCGCCAACTCGGTCCTGATCAAGCTCAACCAGATCGGCACCCTGACCGAGACGATCGACGCGATCGATGTCGCGCGCCGCGCGGGCTGGTCCGCCGTCGTGTCGCACCGCTCGGGCGAGACCGAGGACACGACGATCTCGGACCTGGTCGTCGCGATGGGCACCGGGCAGATCAAGACCGGCGCTCCCTCGCGCTCTGAGCGGGTGGCGAAGTACAACCGGCTCCTCCGGATCGCGGACGAGCTCGGCGACGACGCCCGCTACCTCGGTCGTGCCGCGCTCTCGGGCGCCGCCGGCCGCGGGGAGTTCTAGCGCTGGCGCTCACGGCACGGCGCGTCCGCCCGGGCTCAGCCCAGGCCGCGCCGTGAGCCGCTTCTTCGACAAGGGGGCGATCACCGCCGCGTGGGTGGGGGTCGGCATGGCCGTGACCATCGGCGTGTCGTTCCTGCTGGTCATCCCGATCGAGGCGATCTACACGGGGATCATCGCGCCCGGGTTCCCGATCGCCTGGCTCGCCGGCCTCACCATCGGGTACTACGCCAACGGCCGCTCCATGCGCCACGGCGGGCCGTGGGGCCGGATCATCGCCAACGCACTGCTCGCCGGCGCCGCCACCGCGGTGACGTTCGCGCTCCTGTTCCTCGGGATCAAGGCGCTGTTCTTCACCGCGGACAACGGGTACCGCGACGCCTCGTCGGGCGGCCCGCTGACGTGCACGACCGGAGCGGACTGCGTCTACCAGCGGTATGTGGAGCTCCAGCCCGACGTCCTGGCGAGCGCCGGGATCACGAACGTCGACGAGTTCAGCGCCTACTACTGGACGCAGCAGCTCAACACGGCGCTCGGGCTGTCCATCGCGACGGTC
>JAICUV010000186.1 GCA_025935655.1 Chloroflexota bacterium
GAGGCGCCGATCCCGGGCAAGAGCGCCGTGGGCATCGAGATCCCCAACAAGGAGTTCAACGTCGTCGCGCTGCGGCGGATCCTCGAGGAGGTGGACTTCGGGGCGTCGGGGACGCAGCTCACGTTCGCCCTCGGGCGCGACGTGGCGGGGCGGGCCCAGGCGGTGGACCTGGCGAAGATGCCCCACCTGCTCATCGCGGGCGCCACCGGCTCGGGCAAGAGCGTCATGGTCAACGCGCTCATCACGAGCGTGCTCTGCAATGCAACGCCGACCGACGTGCGGATGATCCTCATGGACCTCAAGCGGGTGGAGCTCGCGGGCTACAACGGCCTGCCCCACCTGCTGGTGCCCGTCATCACCGAGCCCGAGCGGGCGAAGGCGGCGCTCAAGTGGGCGGTCGGGGAGATGGAGAACCGCTACCGGCGGTTCGCGGGCGCGGCGGCCCGCAACATCAAGGCGTTCAATGACTCCCGGGTGGATCCCGCGGATCGCCTGCCGTACATCGTGATCATCATCGACGAGCTCGCCGACCTCATGATGCGCGAGGGCAAGAACGTCGAGGACCCGATCGTGCGGCTCGCCCAGAAGGCACGCGCGACGGGCATCCACATGGTGCTCGCGACGCAGCGACCGTCGGTGAACGTGGTGACGGGCCTGATCAAGGCGAACTTCCCGAGCCGGATCGCGTTCGCCATGGCGAGCCAGATCGACAGCCGCACGATCCTCGACCAGCCCGGCGCGGAGGACCTCATCGGGCGGGGCGACATGCTCTACCAGCCGTCGGACCTGCCGCGCCCGATGCGCCTCCAGGGCGTGTTCGTCTCCGATCCCGAGATCGGCCGGGTCACCGAGCACTGGCGCAACCAGATCGACGATCCGCGCTACGACCTCTCGATCATCTCCAACGACGAGGAATCCACCGGGTCCGTGGAGGACGTCGCGGACGACGACGCCGACCGGCTCCTGCCGGACGCCATCAACGTCGTCCGGGAGTACGATCGCGCTTCGGCGTCGCTGCTCCAGCGACGGCTCAAGGTCGGGTATGCCCGGGCTGCTCGGATCATCGACCAGCTCGAGGCGCGGGGGTACATCGGGGCGTTCGACGGGTCGAGCGCCAGGGTGGTCCTGCGCCGGGACGACGGTCCGGGCCCTGACGGGGACGAGGACGAGGCATGACCGCGGGGGACGACGCGCGCCGGGGGCGGGTGGACGCGCGCGCCGCTCGTGATGCAGACCGCGGGTACGCGGCAGATGCGCCCCGCCTGCCGCAGCGGCTGCTCGAGGCCCGCGAGCGCAAGGGCGTGGACCTCTACCGCGCCGAGCGCGACACGAAGATCCGGGCGAAGTACCTCGGCGCGCTCGAGACCGGCGACTACGCCGAACTTCCGGGGGCCGTCTACACGAAGGGCTTCCTGCGCAACTACGCGCTGTACCTCGGGCTCGACCCGGAGGACGTCATCCGGCAGTGGAAGCATGAGCGCGGGGATACGGTCGTCCCGGCCGAGCCCGTGCTCGCGGTGCCCCGACCCCTCGAGGCGCCGCGCCAGGGGCTGACGTTCTCGCCGATCGTGGTCGTCGCCGCGTTGCTGACGATCTTCATCGGGGTGTTCGCCGTCTACATCGGCATCCAGCTGGTGCGCTTCGCCAAGCCGCCGACGATCGCCGTCACCACGCCCGCGACCGCCGTCATCGACGTCGGCGAGGATGCGACCGAGTACACGCTCAAGGGGACCTCGGCCGCCAAGGCGACGATCACGATCACCGAGGCCGGTCGCGAGCAGCCGCAGCGGGTCTCGGCGGACGCATCCGGCCGCTGGACCGCGGACGTGCCCCTCCGGCGGGGCCGCAACGAGTTCACGATCTCGGCGCTCGATCCCGAGACCGGCAAGCAGTCCGAGACGACGGCGAAGGTGTTCATCACCGTGCCGTTCATCGTGATCGAGGCGCCGACGCTCGCCGTCGACTCGCCATCGGACGGCGCGAGGTTCGAGAACGGCGCGATCCCCGTGAAGGGCACCACGACCAACGCGAAGCGCGTCGCGATCAGCGCGGTCTACACCGGCCCGGTCCCGGGTCAGCCGGCATCCGTGGCCCCGGCGGGCGGCAAGGGCGCGACGGTCGGCCCCAGGACGGTGGACGTCAGCGAGAGCGGGACGTTCGAGGCGCCGCTCGACCTGTCCACGGGCGCGTGGCAGGTCACCGTGACGGCGACCTCTGCCGAGGGCAAGACGACGACCCTCACGCGCGAGGTCTCGATCAGCTACAAGGGCGTGACCCTCGTGCTCGAGGTCAAGAGCAGCCGCGCCTGGATCAAGGTCTGGGTCGACGGCAAGGTCTCGAAGGTCACGGGCAGCGCGGGCAAGGTGTTCAACCCCGGCAAGGTCCTGACGTTCACGGCGAAGAAGTCGATCGAGGTCAGGACCGGCAAGTCGAACGCGACCTACTTCACCCTCAACGGAAAGGACATCGGGCGCATGTCGAAGCTCGGCAACCCCGAGACGTGGCTGTTCCGTCCGTCCGGCGCGCCCCAGAAGACCAACCACAGCTGACGTGGCCGCCGACCCGCTCGTGGCGCTCGCCGAGCGCCTCCAGGCGCGGTGCACCTCCCTCGGCCTGACCGTGGCGACGGCCGAGTCGTGCACCGGCGGCCTCGTCGCCCACGTGCTCACCGAGGTACCGGGGTCGTCCGCCTACGTCCGGGGCGGCATCGTCGCGTACGCGAACGAGATCAAGGTCGCGCTGCTCGGCGTGCCGCCGGACGTCCTCGAGGCGCACGGCGCCGTCTCCGCGCAGGTCGCGGTCGCGATGGCGGAGGGCGCCCGCGAGCGGCTGGGGACCGACCTGGCCGTGGGCGTGACCGGCGTGGCGGGACCGGACGGTGGGACCCCGACGAAGCCCGTCGGGCTGGTCTACGTCGCCGTCGCCGGCCCGGGGGCGCCGGTCGTCCGTCGCTTCCTGTGGCCGGGCGACCGATCCGCGAACAAGCGCGACAGCGCGGCCGCGGCGATCGAGCTGCTGCTCGCCCAGGCCGACGCGGCGCCGCACGGTGGCGCGGCGTGAGCGTCCGGGGATCGGCCGCGGTCGGCGCCGGGCTGGCGCCCGTGCGTGACGCCCGCCCGATCCGTGAGGGCGAACGGATCCACGTCGTGGGAGCCGCGGGGGCCGGGGCCTCGGCGGCGGCGCTGCTCGCCGCCTGGGCGGGCGCGAACGTCGACGGCTGCGACCCCGGTGGTCCGTCGCCCTACACGCCGCCGCTCGTCGCCGAGGGGATCCACGTCGCCGGCGCCCACGACGCGTCGCACGTCCGCGCCGGCTCGCGGCCGGCGCCGCAGCGGCTGGCGGTCACGAAGGCGCTCACCGCGATCGATCCCGACAACGCCGAGCTCGCGGCCGCGCGCACCGCGGGGATCCCGCTCGAGCCGTGGCAGCAGGTCGTGGCCGATGCTGCCGCGGGCCGGACGCTCGTCGCGGTCGCGGGGACGCACGGCAAGAGCACGACCTCGGGCTGGCTCGTCGGGGTGCTCGCCGCGGGCGGTGCGGACCCGGGCGCGTTCGTGGGGGCGCTGCTGCCCGCCGACCTCACCGGGGTCGGCCTGGCCGCGACCGCGCGGCGGGGCGCCGGCGCGCCGTTCGTCGTGGAGGCGGACGAGTACGCGGGCAACTTCGACGCGTACCGGCCGGCCGTTGCGGTGCTCACCTCCGCGGAGTGGGACCACCCCGACGTGTTCGCGGACCGCGCCGCCGTCCTCGCGGCGTTCGAGGCATGGATCCGCCGCGCCGGGGCCGTGCCCGGGCCCGGCGGGCCCGGCAGCGCACCGGTCCTCGTGGCCAACGTCGCCGACGACGGCGTCGCGGAGCTCGCCGAGCGGCTCGCCGACTGGCCGGGCCGGATCGTGGCCACGGCACTCGTGGACGCGGCGCCGCAGCGGCTGGGCGGGTACGCGCGGGGGATCGGGGAGCGGTTCAGGACGGCGGCGGGCCACGCCGAGGCGCTCCTCGGCCGGATCACGGCGTCGGACCGTGACGCGACCGTGCTCGAGATCTCCGGCCTCGACCCGCTCGCGGGCCCGGTGGCCACGCGGCTGGCCACCGCCGGGCGCCACAACGCCGCCAACGGGCTCGGCGTGGCGGGCGCCGCCGCCGCGGTCGGGCTGCCACCGGCGGCGATCGTCGCGGGGCTGGCGGGCTTCCGCGGGGTGGGCCGCCGGCTCGAGCGCAAGGGCGAGTCCCGCGGCGTCGTCGTGTACGACGACTACGGCCACCACCCGACGGCGATCCGCGAGACCCTGGCGGCGGTCCGCCAGCGCGAGCCCGGGCGCCGCGTGTGGGCGGTGTACGAGCCGCTCACGTTCCACCGGACCGCGGCCCTGCTGGACGCCTTCGCGGACGCCCTCTCGGCGGCGGATGGCGTCGCCGTTGCCGACATCTGGGCCGGGCGCGACCCGGACACGACGGTCGCGTCCGCGGCCGGGCTCGCGGAGGCCGTCGCCCGACGCGCCCCGCGGATCCCGGTCGCGGCGCCCGGGAGCGTCGAGGCCACCGCGCGCTGGCTCGCCGGCGAGGTCCGCCCCGGGGACGTCGTGCTCGTGATGGGCGGTGGCCGCTCATACCGGATCGGCGAGCTCCTGCTCGAACACCTGGAGACACGATGACCCTCACCTACGCCGCGGCACACGACCTCCTGGAGGCCTACTGCCGCACCCGGATGACCTATGACGGCGACGGCTTCACGGCGCTGTTCGCGGAGCACGGCGAGCTGACGCTCGACCCGTTCGCCCCCCCGCTGGCCGGGCACAACGCGCTGCGGGCATACTTGCTGGAGGCGGCCGAGGCCGAGCGGTACTTCGACCTGGCGATCGAGCGTCACTGGGTCGCGGGGGACACCGCGCTCGCCGCCTGGCATGCCAGCTGGAACCGCGCGGCCGACGAGACGGCCAAGGTCCGGCAGGCCGGGTTCCTCTCCGCCGAGGTGGGGGAGGACGGGCGCATCGTGCGCCTGAAGCTGTGGGCAGTCACCCGCGAGCACCTCGCGGGCACGGAAGGAGCGTGACGTGGCGGGCGATGTGTCGTTCGACGTCGTCTCGGACTTCGACGAGCAGGAGCTGCGCAACGCGCTTGACCAGGTCCGGCGCGAGGTCCAGCAGCGGTACGACTTCAAGGGCGCGCACGTCGACGTGACCCAGGAGAAGGACCGGATCGTCATCGTGACGGACTCCGACATGCGCGCGAAGGCCCTCAAGGACCTCATCGAGTCCAAGGCCGTGCGCCGGAACCTGTCGCTCAAGATCTTCGACTGGGGCGAGATCGCGCCCGCCGGCGGGAACAAGGTCCGCCAGGAGATCGTGCTCCGCCGGGGGCTCCCGGACGACCTGTCGCGCAAGCTCGTCAAGCAGATCCGGGACGAGTTCCCCAAGGTCCAGCCGCGCATCCAGGGTGACGCCATCCGTGTCGCAGGCAAGAGCAAGGACGAGCTGCAGAAGGTGATCACGTGGCTGCGAGGACTGGACGAGGCCGTGCCGCTCCAGTTCGAGAACTACCGGTAGCCGCGACGATGCCCGGATCCGGTCGAACCGCGCGGATGGTGATGCTGCTGGTCGCCCTGGTGGTCATCCTGGGCCTGCTCGCGAGCACGGCCGGCACGGCCGCCCTCGTGGGCCGCTAGGCTTCACTCGCGCCCCACGACTTCACCCGCAGCCCGAGCCCGCATACCCCGGCCGCGGACGGACCGCCGTCCCCGCCGGCGCCAGGAGGTCGCGATGCAGCCCCACCTCGACGAGTCGACCCAGCCGCTCGACGACAGCGGACCGGGGGACGGCTACCCGGACGCGCCGGCCGCCGATCCCGACGCCGAGGAGACGGCGCTCGCGGAGGACGCGATGGTCGCCGAGGGCGCGCCCGCCCCGCCGCCCGAGCCGGACGCGGGTCACGAGGACGCGCACGAGGACCCGGAGGCGGGGTCGCAGCACGCGGAGCAGGCGGCGCCCACGACGGTTGCCGAGCTCGTCGCGGCGACGCTGCGCGCGGCGGGTGTTCGGATCGCGTTCACCGTGCCCGGCGAGAGCTTCCTGCCCGTCCTCGACGCGCTCGAGGCCGCGGGCATCCGGATCGTGGCCACCCGCCACGAGGGCGCCGCCGCGTTCGCCGCGGAGGCGTACGGCCAGCTCACCGGCCGCCCGGCCGCCTGCCTCGGCACGCGGATCGTAGGCGCGGCGAACCTGGGCATCGGCATCCACACCGCGACCGCCGACTCGACGCCCATGTTCGTGCTCGTCGGCCAAGTGGACCGCGGCCTGCGGGGCCGCGAGGCGTTCCAGGAGGTCGACCTCGTCAACACGATCGGTGCGCTGGCCAAGTGGGCGGGCGAGATCGACGACCCGGCCACGGCCGCCGCCACGCTCGAGGCGGCCGTCCGCGCCACGGTCGAGGGTCGGCCCGGCCCGGCGCTCATCAGCCTTCCCGAGGACGTCCTGGACCTGCCACTTCCCGAGGGGACGACGACGCCGGTCGTGCGCTCGCACCCGGACGTGCCGAACCCGGACGACGTGCGCGCCGTGCTGCACTTCCTCGCGGCCGCAGAGCGCCCGGTCATCCTCGCGGGCGCGGGCGTCCTGCGGGCGCGCTGCTCCAACGACCTCGTCCGGTTCGCGGAGCAGCTCCACGTCCCGGTGATCGCGTCGTGGCGGCGCGGTGACGTGATCCC
>JAICUV010000344.1 GCA_025935655.1 Chloroflexota bacterium
CGGGGCGAGCTCCCGGGCGCGCCCGCCGAGGACGTCCCGTGGGCCGATGCCTCCGAGGCCTCCGACGCCAACCCGGAGCCGCCCGCGCCGCCGCCCGCGGCGACGTCCGAGTACGCCACACCGTCCGAGGACGACACCGTCCCGGGCAACTCGATCTAGCGCGCCACCCAGACCGCCAACGGCCGCCCCTCCCCCTCCCGGGACCGGGCGGCTTGTTGCGTATACTCCGCGATCATGAGCGTTCGACCCATCGTCCTCCTCGGCGACCCGCGGCTGCGTCTGAAAGGCGAGACCGTGGACAGCTTCGGCAAGTACCTCCACGAGCTGCTCGACGACCTCACCGACTCGATGCGCCACGCGCCGGGTGTCGGGCTCGCCGCGCCCCAGCTGGGCGAGCCGCTGCGCGCCTGCGTCATCGAGGTCGAGGGCCACCTGTACGAGCTCGTCAACCCGGAGATCGTGCGCGCCACGGGCGACGACCGGGACCTCGAGGGCTGCCTGTCGATCCCGGGCTATGTCGCGTACGTGACCCGCAAGGAGAAGGTCTGGGTCGTGGCCCAGAACCGCGTCGGCAAGAAGGTCAAGGTCGCGGGCTCCGGGCTGCTCGGCCGTGCGCTGCAGCACGAGCTGGACCACCTCCAGGGCAAGCTGTACATCGACTACCTCGACTCGATGGAGGAGCTGATCCCGGTGGGCCAGCTGGCCGACGAGGACGAGGACGCGCAGGAGTCCCTGCGAACGCTCGCGTGAGGCCCGCGCCGCCGGACGACGGTCGCGTCCGGACGGTCTTCCTCGGCTCGGGGACGTTCGCCGTCCCCGCGTTGCGCCAGGTTGCCACGAACCCGCTGCTGCACATCGTGTGCGTGGTCACCGCTGTCCCCAGGCCGGTCGGCCGCCGCCAGGTGTTCACCGCGACCCCGGTCGATGGCGCGGCGCGCGAGCTTGGCATCGAGCCGGTGTTCACGCCGCCGCGGCTCCGCCACCCGGACGCCATCGAGACGATCCTGGCCCTGCGGCCCGCGCTCGCGATCCTCGCCGACTACGGCCAGATCGTCCCGCCGGCGCTGCTGGACCTCCCGCACGGCGCACTCAACCTCCACCCCTCCGCGCTCCCGCGCTTCCGCGGGGCCTCGCCCATCCCGGCGACGATCCTCGCGGGCGACCGGGAGACGGCCGTGACGCTCATGCGCATGGACGAGGGCCTGGACACGGGGCCGATCGTCGCGCGGGCGCGGATCCCGCTCGACGGCACCGAGACCGCGCCCGACCTGGAGGCCCGCCTGGCCGCTGCCGGCGCGGACCTGCTCGTGGCGTCGCTGCCCGGCTGGCTCGATGGGTCGCTGCGGGCCGTCCCCCAGGCGGACGATGGCGTCGTGATGACGCGGCCGCTCCGTCGCGAGGACGGACGGCTGGACCCGGGCCGCACCGCGGCCGAGCTGGAGCGGGCGGTCCGCGCGTTCATCCCGTGGCCGGGCACGTTCCTCGAGCTGGGCGGGGACCGGCTCGTCGTCAACGAGGCGACGGTCGCGCCGTCCGAGCCGGGCGACGAGCCGGGAAGCCTCGTCGTCGCCGGGGACACCCCGGCGCTCGCGACCGCGAGCGGCAGGCTCCTGCTCGAGCGAGTGACGCCGGCCGGGCGCCGCGCCATGACGGGCGCCGACTTCCTCCGGGGGCGCGCGCAGGCCCGCTGACGGGAGGCGTACCGCCGTCCGTGTCAGCCGCGGGACGGCGCCGGCCCCTGGAGCTCCATCCGGTCCAGCCAGTCGGCGACGAGCGCCCGGAACAGCGCCCGGCGATCCGCGGCCACGCCGTGACCCGCGCGATCGAGGACGGCGAACGTCGCCCGCGGCAGGTCGGCCACCAGGTCCCACGCATCGAGGTAGCCGCACTCGCTGTCCTGGCGCCCCGTGACGATGAGCGACGGGCCCGCGAACGGCGTCGCGAGGTCCAGGTTCGCCGGGGACAGCGACATCGGCCGCTCGAGGCCGCGGAGCGCGGCGATGTCGGCGGCCAGGACGCCCGGCTTGACCGACTCCCTGAACGCCTGGAGCGTCTCGGGCGTCTGCACGACCGCGATCCCGAGCCAGGCGCGCTCGTCGTCCGCGACGGATGCGACGGTGTCGGCGTGGCGATCGAGCACCTCGAACGGCGGCAGCCTCGGCTCGCGCCCGTCGGTCCACACGCTCGGCGCCCAGAGCATCACGCCGTCGAGACGGTCGGCGCGACGCGCGAGGACGCCGTGGGCGAGGTGCCCGCCGAACGACACCCCGGCGAGCGCGAAGGGCCCCGACCCGGTGGCCTCATCGATCGTGTCCAGCACGACCTCGAGCATGTCGTCGACGGCGGCGACGTCCCCGAGCGGCGTCCGGCCCATGCCCGGCAGGTCGAGGTAGATGCGCCGCCAGCCCGGCCGTCCGGCGAACACGGGCTCGAGGTGGTACATGGGCAGCCGATGGTCGGCCGGCAGGCCGTGGAGCATGACGATCGGCCGGCCGTCGCCGACCTCCACGCGGTGCACCCGGGTGCCGCGGCTCGTCTGCCCCATGGACGCCTCCCTCGGGCCGGCACGGCGGCCGCCCGCCGCCGATGGTAGTCGAGCCGGCTGCCGCCCAGACGGCCGACTCGCGGCTCGTGTCATCATCGGGTCCATGACCGACCCGCAGCCCGCCGTGATCCCGTTCAAGGGCCTGCGGCCGGCACCCTCCGCCACGCGCCCCCGCGACGAGCGCCCGGGCATCGCCGGCGTCACGGCCGACGAGCTCGCGGCCTGGTTCGCCGAGCGCGGCCAGCCGGTGTTCCGCGCGCGCCAGGTCATGGACGCGGTGTGGGGCTCGAAGCACGCCGCGTTCGACGAGCTCACCACGCTCCCGGCAGCGACGAAGGCGGAGCTCGGGGCCGCCTTCCGGTTCGACACGGTCGAGGACAGCGAGGTCCGGTACACGGACGGCGTGCTGACCGAGAAGGCGCTCCACCGCCTGAGCGACGGCCTGCTCATCGAGAGCGTCCTGATGCACTACCCCGCGCGGGCCGTCAGCCGCAAGCGGCACACCCTGTGCATCAGCTCCCA
>JAICUV010000145.1 GCA_025935655.1 Chloroflexota bacterium
CAGACGGCGACGCTGAGGTTCGTGCTCGATACCCCGGGCGAGTACATGATCGTGTGCTCGATGCCCGGGCACGCCGAGGCCGGGATGGTGGGCACCCTCACGGTGCTCCCGAGGGAGTAGGGGGCGCCTACACTCGCCTCATGCACGCCCGCATCGACGTCCCCGGTGACCCGCGCGATCTCGAGGGCGGGTTCCCGCACCGCTACGTCGTCGACGTCCGGTTCGGCGATACCGATGCCATGGGTCACGCCAACAACTCGCGCTTCCTCACCTACTGCGAGTCGGCACGCATCGCGTACTGGGAGGCGGCGACCGGCGAGCCGATCGCGCTCGTGACCCATGGCGCCGAGGAGTCGCTGATCCTCGCGGACATCCGGGTGTCGTTCCGGTCGCCGGTGTACTTCGGCGAGGTGCTGACCGTCGAGTCGCGGATCGGCCGGATCGGGCGGACGTCGTTCACGCTCGAGCACCGGATCACCGCCGGGGAGACGGCCGTCGGGCACGCCCGCCTCGTGGCGACCGCCGAGGGCGTCCAGGTCCTGTACGACTACGCGAGCGGTCGCCCCCGTGAGATCCCGCCCGAGGTGGTCGCCCAGCTCGAGGCGTACGAGGGCCGCCAGCTCCGCGCCTGAGCGCTACGCCTCGAAGCGGCGGAAGATTGTCACGGCGTTCTGGCCGCCGAAGCCGAAGCCGTTGACGGCGACCGTGTCGACCTTCGCCTTGCGCGCGACGAGCGGCACGTAGTCGAGGTCGCACTCGGGGTCGGGCGTGTGCAGGTTCGCGGTCGGCGCGATGACGCCGTCGCGGATCCCGCCCAGCGCGGCGAGCGCGGACGCGATCCCGGCCGCACCGACGAGGTGCCCGATCATCGACTTGGGCGACGAGATCGCCCGCGAGTAGGCCGCGCTCCCGTATGCCGCCTTGATCGCCCTGGTCTCCGTGGAGTCGTTGAGCGAGGTGGAGGTGCCGTGGGCGACGATCCAGTCGATCTCGTCCGGCGCCACGCCGCTGTTGCGCAGCGCGTTGGCCATCGCCCGAGCCTGGCCGCGGCCCGACGGGTCGGGGGCAGAGATGTGGAACGCGTCCGCGGTCAGCGCCCCGCCCAGGATCTCCGCGATCGGGGTGGCGCCACGCTTGAGCGCGTGCTCCGCGGACTCGACGACCACGACGCCGGCCCCCTCGCCCAGGACGAACCCGTCGCGGGTGAGGTCGAAGGGGCGCGAGGCCGTCTCGGGCGAGTCGTTGCGCTTGGAGAGGGCGGTCATGTTCGAGAGCGCAGCGACGCCCATCGGCACGATCGGCGCCTCCGAGCCGCCGGCGAGCACGACGTCCGCCTCGCCCGTCGCGATGAGCCGGAGCGCGTCGTGGAAGGCGATGACGGAGGTGGCGCACGCCGCGACCTGCGTGATCACGGGGCCGGTGAGCTTGTACTCCATCGACAGCATGCACGCGGCCATCGATCCCGACAGCGCGGGCACCGCGAACGCCGACACGAAGCGCGGACCCTTCGTGTCGTGCACGTGGGTGCCCTCGATGATCGCCTCGATGCCGCCGCCGCCCGTGTTCACGACCACCGCGACGCGGTCCCGCTGGTCCTCGTCCATCGCCGCGAAGTCGATCCCCGACGAGGCGACCGCCTCCTTGCCCGCGGCGGTGGCGAGGTGGATGAACCGGCTCATCCGGCGGGCCATCTTCGCGTCCATGAACTTGGTCGGGTCGAAGTCGAGGACCTCCGCGGCGATCTGGACCTCGAACGCGGAAGCGTCGAAGGACGTGATCCTGCGGGTGCCGGTCACGCCGTTGCGAAGGTTCCCCCAGTAGGTCTCGAAGTCGTTGCCGATCGGCATGACCGCGCCGAGACCGGTGATGACGGCGCGGCGGGACAGGTCAGACGAGGGCACGGCACACCTTTCCGAGCGTGGCTCCGGCGCGGAGCAGGGCAAGCGGGATTGTAGCGAAGGGCCGGTGACGGACCGGCCCGGGGGTGTGGGGTCAGCGGCCGTCCCAGCGCTTGAAGATGATGGCCGCGTTGTGGCCACCGAGCCCGATGTTGTTCGACAGGGCGTAGCGGACCGGCAGCTCCCGGGTCTCGGGGAGCACCCAGATGTCCGCCTCGGGATCGAACTCGCGGTAGTTGATCGTCCCGGGCACGCACTGCTCGGCGACGGACATGACCGTGGCGAACGCCTCGAAGGCACCCGCCGCGCCCATCATGTGGCCGGTCATCGACTTCGTGCCGCTGATCGCCAGCGACTCGCGGTCGCGCGCGGAGCGGTCGCCGAACACCGTCCAGATCGCCTCGGCCTCGCGCTTGTCGCCCAGGGGCGTCGAGGTGCCGTGCGGGTTGATCACGTCGATCTCGTCGGCGGGCACGCCACGGCGCTCCAGCGCGGCCTTCATCGCGCGGGCGGAGCCGGAGCCCCGCTCGATCGGCTGGACCATGTCCCAGCCGTCGGCGGCGGAGCCGTAGCCCACGACCTCGGCGTAGATGTGCGCCCCGCGGGCGGTCGCGTACTCGAGGTCCTCGAGGATGAGCGAGCCCGCACCCTCGCCCAGGACGAAGCCGTCCCGGCTGCGGTCGAACGGGCGCGAGACGTCCGTGGGCGGCATGCCCTCGCGCGGCGAGCCCAGCCCGCGCATGTTGCCGAACCCGGCGTGGGCCACCTCGAGCAGCGGCATCTCGGTAGAGCCGGCGATGACCGTGTGGACGTCGCCGCGGCGGATGATCTCCGCGCCCTCGCCGATGCTGTTGGTCCCCGTGGAGCACGCGGTCACGACGCAGATGTTGTGGCCGATCGCGCCGGTCTCGATGGCGATCATCCCGGACGTCGAGTCGACGAGGCCGTTGGCGATGAACGTCGGGGCGACGCGGCTGGGCCCCTTGTCCTCGAGGATCTTCCAGTTCTCGATCATCAGGTTCTGGCCGCCGGCCCCGGAGCCGAACACGACCCCGATGTCCTCCCGGTTGTCGTCGGTGATCTCGAGGCCGGCGTCGGCCACGGCCTGCTTCGCGGCGGCCACGCCGTACCACATGGCGGCCTCGGAGCGGCGGACGGCCTTGTGGTCCATCCACTGCGACGCGTCGAAGTCCTTGACCTCGCCCGCCCACTTGTGCGAGTAGGGCGCGGGGTCGAACTTGGTGATGAGGCCGAGGCCGGAGCGGCCGTTGACGAGCGATGCCCAGGCGGTGTCCTTGTCGTTGCCGACCGGGCTGATGACGCCCAGGCCGGTGACGACGACGCGGCGGGTGAAGTCGGGCTGGCGCATGTTCCTCTCGGTGTGTTGGCTCTGGCGGGCTAGCCGTCGATGGCGGCGGCGTCCGCGAACGGGATGGCGAGGCGGTCGGCCGCGGCCTTGTCGTCGGTCGCCAGGGCGACCGCGTCGGGTGCGATCCGCTTGATGAGGCCGGTCAGCACCTGGCCGGGCCCGATCTCGATGAAGGTGGTGACGCCCTGCGCGCGCATCGCCTCGATCGCGCCCACCCAGTCCACGCCCGTGGTCAGGTGGTCGACGAGCTCGGCGCGACAGGCGTCGGCGGTGGTGAGCGGATGGGCGTCCGCGTTGGCCAGCAGGGGCGGGTGGGGATCGCGGAACGTGATCGTCGCCAGGACCTGCGCCATGCCCTCGGCGGCATCGGCCATCAGCGGCGAGTGCGCCGCGACGCTGACGGGCAGCTCGATGGCGCGCTTCGCGCCCAGCTCCTTCGCGATCGGCAGCGACGCCTCGACGGCGGCCCGCTCGCCCGACATGACGACCTGGCCCGGCGAGTTGCGGTTCGCGACGCCGAACACGCCGTGCTCGCCCGCACGCCGCACGAGCTCCGGGATCCGGGCGTCGTCCAGCCCGATGAGGGCGGCCATGCGTCCCTCGCGGCCCGTCCCCGACGCCTGCATCAGCTGGCCCCGGCGGCGGACGAGACGCACGGCGTCCGCGAGGTCGAGCGCGCCGGCGGCGACGAGGGCCGTGTACTGGCCCATCGAGTGGCCGGCGGCGAAGGCCGGCTCCGGCGCGTCGATCTCGAGCTGCTCCCAGCGGGCGCGCACCGCCTCGAGGTAGGCGATCGAGGCGGCCAGCAGGGCGGGCTGCGCGTTCTCGGTCCGGTTGAGGTCCTCCTCGGGTCCCTCCCACGCGAGACGCGTGATCGGCTCGCCGAGGGCGGCGTCGGCGGTCGCGAAGACCGCGGCGGCCTCGGGCGAGGACTCGGCGAGGGCCCTGCCCATCCCGACGTACTGGCTGCCCTGGCCGGGGAACACGAATGCGATCTGGCTCATCACCCGCCAGCGTAGGCCCGAATCGTGCGGAAAGCCGGCAGATCCATGCACGATTGCAGGAATCTCCGGTCGAGCGTAGCCTCAGCGGCGTGAGGATCGCCACGTGACCACGCCCAAGGACCCCACCGCTGCCTCCCCGGGACGCCCCGCCGACGCCCCCACGACGCCCGCACCGGGCAAGCCGGCCCGGCCGCGGCGGCCGCGCGCGAGCGACCCGGCCGCCGGCCCCGCGCTCCCGGAGGCGCTGATCAGGACGCGTCGCAAGCGAGCCGCCCCGTCCCGGGTCATCGCCCGGGTGTTCGAGGCGGACCTGTCGGCCCCGGTCGTCGCCGCGGGGACGCGGATCCAGAACGTCCGCCAGATCTCGGAGCGGGTGGCGATGGGCCGGGCGCTGTGGCGCGAGCTCGTCGTCGGGTTCGCCTACCAGCTGGGCGAGCTCAACCTCGGGTTCACGCAGCTCGCGGCGCTGTACGTCCTCGCCGAGGGCTCCACGACGACCGTCGCGGACCTCGCGGAGGCGATCGGCCGCTCCCCCTCTGCGACGTCGCGGCTCGTCGACGGGCTCGTCAAGCGGCGGCTCGTCGAGCGCCGGCGCGAGGAGGACGACGGGCGGCTGCGCTCCGTGTGGCTCACGCCGCGCGGCCAGGCCGTCCTGCGGATGGTGGACCGCGCGCGCGCCGAGCAGTTCCTCTCGGCGGTCCGTCCGATGCCTCGCGGCGAGCGCGCGCTCATCGCGATGGGCGTCGCGGCGCTCGCGACCCACGCGATCAGCCGTCGTGGCCGCCTGGTGCGCGGGGGCGACTGATCGCGAGGCGCCGGCGGCGCCTCAGCCGCAGAAGGTCGCGGTCACGTCATAGAGGACGGGCAGGCCCCAGCGGAGCGCATCGACGCCCACTCGCTCGTCGATGCCGTGGAAGCGCTCCAGGAACCGCTCCCCGGGCTCGAGGCGCAGGGGCGAGAACCCGTACAGCGGGACGCCCAGGCGGACGAGGTGCTTGCCGTCGGTCGCGAACGGCGCCATGACCGGGACCGGGACGCCGTCCGGGTCGGCGGCGCGGATCGCGGCCCGCAGGAGGTCGTAGAGCTCGCCCGAAACGGGCGCATCCACGGGGATCGCCGTGTGGATTCGCTCGAGATCGCAGTGGGGCGCGAGGTCGCCCAGCCGCGCGAGGATCTCCTCCCGGATGTCGTCGGGCGTCGTGCCCGGCAGCGTCCGGATGTCGATCGTGACCTCGGCCTCGCCCGGGATGATGTTGTACTTGGTGCCCGCGTGGAAGATCCCCGGGCTGATCGTGTCCCGGATCAGCGCGCGCAGCGCCCGGGCGTACATCGGGTCGCACATGGCCCGCAGGGCGGCCTCGCTGCGACGCGGGTCGTCGCCCCCGACCTCGGCGAGGAGCGCCGCCTGGTCGGGCCCGAGCGCCGCCGCGACCTCGTCGAGCAACGTGCGCATCACCGGCGTGATGCGCGGCTCGCCCGGCGTCGCGAGGCGGCGGACCGCTTCCGCGGCCATGACGAGCGCGTTGTCGTCGCGCGGCATCGAACCATGGCCCCACGTGCCGTGGACGAGGATCCGGAACACCTCGTGGCCCTTCTCCGCGACCTGGATCGGGTAGAACCGGCGGCCCGCGATGTCGGCGCTGACGCCGCCGGCCTCGTTGACGCCACCCGCGGCGCGCAGCAGGTCCGGCCGGTTGTCGACGACCCAGCCGGCGCCCTCCCAACCGCCGTTCTCCTCGTCCGCGGTGCACGCGAACAGCACGTCGCGACGGAGGCCCGGGATCGGGTCGCGGGCGGGGTCGAGGCCGGCGGCACGCGCTCGGGCGGCCAGCAGTCGGAGCACGCCCACCTCGAGCGCGACCATGCCCTTCATGTCCACGGCGCCGCGGCCCCACACGTAGCCGTCCGCCACGTCCCCGTCGAACGGACCGTGGGTCCAGCCGTCCGCGGCGTTCGCCGGGACCACGTCGAGATGCGAGAGGAGCAGGAACGGGTCGCCCCCGGTGTCGTCGCCCCGCAGGCGGGCGAACACCGAGCCTCGACCCGGGAAGGGCTCCAGGACCTCGGGTTCGAGGCCGAACGAGCGCAGCTCCGCGGCGATCCGGTTCGCCGCGTCCAGCTCGGGGCCGGGCGGGTTGGGCGGGTTGATCGACGGGACCCGGATGAGGTCCGCGAGGAAGCCCACGAGGTGCTCGTGCGCGGCGGCCCAGTCCATGTCCGGCAGCGCCGCGGAGGGGCGCGGGTCGAGGGCGGGCGGCGGCACCTCAGGCGCCGGTGATGATCGCGCTGGCGATGCCGAGCACGAAGCCCAGCGCGACGATCGCCGCGACCATCGCGACGAGCATCCAGACGTACGGGCGCTCGCGCTCGAGCTCCTCCGGGAGGTTCGGGTCGTCGCCGCCGGTGATGTAGGGCTGCTCGAGCCCGCGCTTGCGCGCCGCGACGTTGCGGTACTCGTCGTATTTCTCGGGGTCGGGCGGGAGGGTCGCGGGGCCCGGCCGGTCGGTCTGGTCTGTCACGCGTCCATGATGCCGCAGGTTCGCCCGCCGTATCCTCGAGACAGGTGATCCGAGCTGCCGCCCGGCCCGCAGCCGGCCCAGGGCACGCCCGACGCCTGCCAGAGGGAGTCGACCATGCGCCGTCCGATCGGGATCTGGATCATCTCGTTCCTCGCGATCGCCGCCGGGGTGATGTACCTGGCCGGCGGGCTCAACCTCATGGGCGCGGTCATGTTCGGACCCGCGCGGTCGGGGACCGGCGTCTGGTTCACGGGCTTCCTGAGCGCGGGCATCGGGATCGCGTTCATCGCGATCGGTGCGGCGCTGTTCACCCTGAAGCCGCTCGCGCTGGCGTTCGTGATGCTCCTCGGCGTGCTGGGGCTGCTCGGGGCGGGCTGGGCGCTGCTCCTGACCGGCGACCTGGCGTACGGCCTGTCGCAGGCCATCCTGCCCGCGTTCCTCCTGTGGTACGCCAACCGCCCCGAGATCCAGGAGACGTTCGGCTTCTGACGGGCGCGCGAGGCGCCGTCAGGCGTCGAACAGGGCCTGCATCGCCTCGCGCTCACGGATCCCCGCACCGAGCGCGAGCCGGAGCAGGATCCGCGCCTTCCACGGGCGCAGGTCGTCCGAGCCGACGAACCCGGCGGCCGCGAGCGCAGGGACGGCGGGCACGCGGCCGGCGTCGACGCGGGTCGCCTGGACGACGGTCACGCCCGCGGCGGCAGCCCGACCGAGCGCCTGGACCTCGAGCGGGGTGGGGTAGCCGGCACCGGTCCCGGCGCTCACGATGCCGCGCGCACCCGCCGCCACCGCCGCGTCGACATGGGTGGCGTCCGCGCCCTGGTGGCTCACGACGATGTCGACGCGGGGCAGGGTGCGCAGGTCCACGTTCGCGAACTCGCCGCGCAGCGTCGAGCCCCTCGCCGGACGGTGGGCGAGGACCACCCGGCCGTCGCCGTCCACCCAGCCCAGCGGTCCCCCGGCGCCGTCGCGGAACGCGGAGACGCGCATCGTGTCCGCCTTCGTGGCATCCCGGGCGCCGTGGATCGTGTCGTCCAGCAGCACGAGCGCGCCGAGGCCGCGGGCGGACGAGGCGGCCGCGACCCGGACGGCGTTGACGACGTTGAGCGGCCCGTCGGCCGACAACGCCGACGCGGGGCGCATGCCGCCCGTGAGGACGACCGGCGCGTCGCCCGGCACCACGAGGTGGAGGAGCCAGGCCGTCTCCTCGAGCGTGTTGGTGCCGTGGGTGACGACGACGCCATCGGCCTCGTCCCGGTCGAGGAGGCCCCGGACGAGCGCCACGAGATCGGCCAGGTCCTCGTCGGTCAGGGCGTGCGCGCGGAGGCGACGGAACGGGACCTCGGTCGCACGGGCGACGGCGGCGAGCTCCGGTGCGATCCCCGCGACGAGCTCGCCCGGCTCGAGGCGGACGCCGGTCTCGAGGTAGGCCGCGAGGTCGAGGCGGTCCACGCCGAGGGAGTCGATCGTGCCGCCGGTCGTGACGATCGCGACGCGCGGGAGCGGCGCGCTCACCGATCGCGGCTCACGGGCGGTCGCTCACGGGGTGGCACCCTGCTCAGCCGAGGACCGAGGCGGCGGCGTGGTCGATGGGGCCGGGCACGGCCGTCGCGCCCACCGGATCGGCATCGGCGGGGCGCCAGTGCGGCGCGGCGGCGGGCGGCACGAACCGGTCCATCCGCGAGAGCAGGCGGCGGATCCGGAGCCCCTCGAGCGGCCCGAGCGCGTACAGCGGCATCGGCTGGAGCCAGACCGCCGAGCCCAGGCTCACGGCGTCGGCGCCCGCCCA
>JAICUV010000123.1 GCA_025935655.1 Chloroflexota bacterium
ACCTCGTGGTGCGCCGCCTCCACGCTGATCCCGAACGCCTCGAGCGCGTCCACCATGTCCTGGCGGACCTCCTGGGCGAGGTCGGTGGAGTAGTCGAAGTAGCCGGCCTGGTCGTGCGGGAGCGGGCTGATCCGCCCGTCGTCGCCGCGCCGGAACAGGAAGAACTCCAGCTCCGGGCCGGTGTTGACGATGTAGCCCAGCTTGCGGGCCCGCTCCACCTGCCGCCGGAGGACGAAGCGCGGGTCGCCGGTGAACGGCTCGCCGCGCGGGGTGAACACGTCGCAGATGACGCGTGCCGTGCCTCGCGTCCCCGAACCGGGCTGCCACGGGATCTCGTTGAACGTGGCCATGTCGGGGGCGAGGTACTGGTCCGACTCGGCGATGCGCGTGAAGCCCTCGATGGACGACCCGTCGAACCAGGTCCCGTGGCGCACCGAGTCCTCGAGCCGGTGGATCGGGATCGTGACCGCCTTCACCACGCCGAGGATGTCCGTGAACTGGAGCTGGATGAAGCGGATGCCACCGTCGCGGGCGGCCTCGATCCGCGTCAACGCCTCGCTCGTGTCCTCGATCGCCAATGCCGCCTCCAGGCAGCGGTTGTGCGTAGAGCACGAAACCGCCGGTGCGTCGCGGGTGATGCGAGGAGTCTAGCGGCGCGCCGAGCGTGCGAACGTGCGATCTGCCCCGCTCAACGACCGTCTTGTTGTGCGGATTGCACGACACGGACCGCAACCGAGAGGGCCAGGCGGAGCTCGGGATCGGCCAGATCCCACCCGGTACGGGCCTCGACGTTGCGGACGCGGTACGCCAGCGTGTTGCGGTGGATTCCCAGCCGATTCGCGGCCTCGCCCGCGGCGCCGTGGTCGAGGACCGCGCGGAGGGTCGCCAGCCGTTCGCGCACGCTCGCGGGCCGGCCGGCGAGCAGCGGCTCGAGCAGCGCGGCCGCCTGCATCCGGTCATCGGGCAGGCTGCCCAACGAGGACAGCAGCCGATAGGCCGCCAGGCGGTCGGCACGCGCCACGAGCGGCGGCTCGGCGAGCCGCTCCGCCGCGTCCAGCGTCGCGCGGGCGTTGGCCTCCTCCATGGGGCGCCCGGACGGCTCCGCGAACGGCTCGCTCAGCGCGACGGTCCGCCCCAGGAACTCCGCGACGCGGCCAGCGATCCGGAGGCCCAGCGGATCACCCGCCTCGAGCGCCGCGATCGCGCGCAGGTCGAGGCTCTCGCTCGTGCCCCGGAGGCTGAGGCGTCTGGCGGCGAACCGGAACCGGAGCTCCTGGCGGACCTCCTCGCGGCTCGGCTCGCCGGCGATCGACTCCGGCTGCCGGGCGACGAGCACCACCCACGGCGGTCCGTCGGACGGGAGCGCGTCGCCGCGGGCGGACTCGTCGCGCGCGCGGCGGACCTGCGACTCCACGAGCAGCTCCAGGGAGAGCAGCGGCGCGACGCGCTCGGTGGCGATCGTCTCGAGGTCGCTGACCGGGCGCTCGCCCAGCAGCACGAGCCAGCCCGACGGCCCGGTCTCCCCCGGCGCGCCGGGGAGCGGCACCCGCTTGCCCCCGGACAGCGGCCGGGCGAGATAGGCCGCGACCGCTGCGGCGGCGTCCGGCACGTCGGCCGGGGCGTGGAGCGCGATGGTGTCCGAGCGCCGGCCCTCGAGCGCGATGGCCCGGCGCAGGAACCCGCCGATCGCCGCGACGAGCGCCTCGACGCCGCGCGCGGCCATCGCCAGCTGTGCCAGGTCCGCCTCGAGGACGCTCGACTGGCGCTCGAGCTCGCCGCGGCGGTCCACCAGGTAGCCGATGATCCGCTTCTCGAGCGTCGCCGGGTCCAGGCCGCGGACGCGGATCGCGGGGAGTCCCGCGTCGGCGGCGGCGCGACCGAGGTCCGAGAGCGCGTCGCGTCCGCCGGGGCCCGTCCCGCCCTCCCCGATCCCATGCGCCGGCACGAGCAGCAGCCCCGACGCGCCGCTTCGGGCGAGCGTCTGCGCGAGGTCCACGAGATCCGCGGGAGCCGGGGCCACGACCGACAACGAGCTCGCCGGGACGATCACCAGGTCGGACGGCTCGAGGACATCGAGCGCGGGGACGCGCGCCCGGAGGACCCGGACCCAGCCGACCGTCCGAGCGCCCTCGGCCTCCGACACCGGCGCGCCGACGGAGTCCGCGTCGGGCAGCAGCGTGGCGAGGATCTCGTGGAGCGGGGCCATGCTCGAAGTGTGCGGTACGTCGCGGTTGGCCGTGGCGCCTCGGTCCCGTTCGCACCGGAACCGGCATCCAGTCAGAGGACGACTCTTCGTCACCTGCCCGGTCGCGAATTGGGGTCGAATCCCGTCGCGGGCCGCGTCTGGTGACTCGGTGGCAGGACCAGGCGTTAGAACCCCGCCCGGATGACCCGGTCAACGTGACCAACAGTCGTGCCTTGACTAGCTGGCGTCTCCGGGCTGGGTCGACGCCCGCCGACGGGCGGCGACCAGGTCGTCCAGCACGCCCCCGAACTCCCGACCCACATCCACGTACCGGTCCGCGCGCACGACCAGCGCCAGGCGCCCGTCGGCGCCGAGCCGCGCCCAGACCCGGCGACGTGGCATCCAGAACGTGATCAGCAGCCCGATGAGCAGGGATCCCGCGGCGATCCACACGAGCCCCTGTCCGGGGTCGCGCTTCGCGATCAGCAGCGTGAAGTCCTGGAACCCGCGGAGCTCGACGGAGAAGTCCGTCCCCTCCGGCGTGTCGCTCTGGCCGCGCGTGAGGGCGATCGGCTGGAGGCCCACGATCCTGGGCGTGCCGTCCGCGTTGGTCCCGATCGCCCGGAACGGGAGCACGAGCAGCACCCCGACGCCGTCGGCCTCCCGCTGGAGCAGCAGCTGCAGGGCGACGTCACGCCCGGGGACCGCGAACTCCGCGAACGGGAAGCCGGCTGCGGAATCGGTCATCGGGATCGGCCCGGTCCACAGGGGCTTGCCCGCCGCGTCCCGGATCACGACGTCCGGTGCCGGACCGAACCCGTTCTGGTGGAACGTGTAGCCGCCGACGCTGAGCGGATCGTTCACGCGGATCGTCTTCTCGGCGATCTCCTTGCCGTCCTGGTACACGGCGAGATGGGTCGTGAAGTCGCTCGCCTTGCCGGTCTCGAGGAAGCCCGGCGCCTCGAAGCCGAGGTTCCGGACGAGCAGCAGCCCGGGCGTGCCGATGGGCTGGACGGTCAGCGACTCGCCCTCGGCCACGACGAGGCCCTGCTCGTCGCCGAGACGCGCCGTCACCGCGGCCGCGACGAGGAACAGCACCAGCCCGGCGTGGCTGATCAGCGTCGCCATCTTCACCCACCGGTTGCGGTCACCGTAGATGTACGTGGCCCCGCCCGCGACCTCCGTGCGCACGACGAACCGGTGGCGCCGCAGCACGCTCGCGACCGTCCCGGCGTCCACGCCCGCCATCAACGCACGATCGGGCAGCGCGGGGTCGTAGTACGGGTCGGGCTGCACGACCCGGATCTCCGAGCTCTGGCGCCACAGTCGGGGGGTGCGGTCGATCGTGCAGGCGACGATCGAGAGGATCAGCACCACCAGCCCGATGCTGAACCAGGTCGAGGTGAAGATGTGCCAGACCTGGATCCGCTCGAGGAGGTGGACGAGGTCCGTCCCCATCACCGGGTCGTACTGGGCGTGGAGCTTGTCCATCTCGTTCGCGTAGTCCGTCGCGGACCGGAACGCGAACCCGGGCAGCTGCCGGAGCGTCATCCCGATCACGGCAAGCAGGCTGAGCACGATGATCTGGACGACCGCGAAGTTGACCGACGTCAGCAGCCCCCAGACCGCGTTGCCGATCCGGGCGAGCGGCCCCGGGACCGG
This sequence comes from Chloroflexota bacterium, assembly GCA_025935655.1. Taxonomy (GTDB): domain Bacteria; phylum Chloroflexota; class Limnocylindria; order Limnocylindrales; family CSP1-4; genus CAIXZV01. The sequence continues at coordinate 3,848 of JAICUV010000123.1, forward strand.
GCGGGCCAACGGACGGCGCGCGGCGATGGTCGCGATGGGAGGCCCCCTTACGCCGGGCTGGGCGCGGCGGTCGCCGCACGGGCGGCCCGGAGCGCCCCGTCCACGTCGGCGAGGAGGTCCGCCTCGTCCTCGAGCCCCACGGAGATCCGCAGCAGGCCCTCGGTGATCCCGGCGGCGGCGAGCTGCGATGCGTCCAGCGCGCGGTGGCTGCTGGACGGCGGGTGGACCACCATCGTGTGCACGGAGCCCAGGCTCGCCGTCCGCTCCGGGATCCTGAGCGTGTCGAAGAACACCCGCCCGGCCTCGCGGCCGCCGGCGAGGTCCACGGACAGCATCGCGCCGCCGCCGTCGAGGATCCGCGCCGCGACGTCCGCCTGCGGGTGGCTCGGGAGGCCCGGGTGGATGACGCCGTTCACGCCGTCCTGGCGCTCCAGGAACGTCGCGAGCGCCAGGGCGGTCCGCGCCTGGCGCTCCATCCGCACCGCGAGGGTCGGGATGCCGCGCAGGACGAGGAACGCCGCGAACGGCCCGAGGGTCGCGCCGGTGTCGATGAGCGCGGAGCGCACGGCGGCGATCCGGTCGCGCGGCCCGACGACGGCGCCGGCCATCACGTCGCTGTGGCCGGACAGGTACTTCGTCGCGGACTCCATGACGAGGTCGGCGCCGTGCTCCAGGGGCCGGCACAGCGCCGGCGACGCGAACGTGTTGTCGACCGTCAGGAGGGCGCCGTGCTCGTGGGCGACGGCAGCCAGGGCCGGCAGGTCGGCGAGGACGCAGGTGGGGTTCGCGATCGTCTCGACGTGGAGGATCCGGGTCGGCCGCGCCCGGAGCGCCGCCTCGACGGCGCCGACATCGGTCGTGTCGACGTAGGCGATGTCCACCCCCAGCCGCCCGAACGCGGAGATCGCCTGGGTCCGGGTCGTCCCGTAGCCCACGTGCCCGATGAGCACCCGGTCCCCCGCGCGGAGGAGGCTCAGGAACGCGGCATGGATCGCCGCCATGCCCGTCGCGAGCGCGATCCCGGCCTCGGCGTCGTGGAGCTCCGCGATCGCGTCGCCCAGCGCCGTGACCGTCGGGTTGTCGATCCGACTGTACGCGTAGCCCGGCTGCTCGCCGGTGAGGACCGCGGCCAGCTCCTCGGCATCCCCCGAGGCGAACGTGGCCGTCTGGTAGATCGGGACGGCCGTGGGCGTCTGGGTCACGAGCGGCGCGCGCGAGGCCGCACGGATGGCTCGGGTCGAAGGGCCGGGACGGGGTCGCTCGTCGGTCACGGCGCGATGCTACACCGGGTCGCCTCGACCCCCCGTCGGCCGGGTCCGGACGGGGCCCCCGGCGGCGGTCACATCGGCCTCCATCACCGGCACGCCGGTCGTCCGGTCGCGGCCGCCGCGCTTCGAGCGGTACATCGCCTCGTCCGCGCGTTCGAGCAGCTCACCGACACGCTCCCCGTCCTGCGGGTACGTGACGAGGCCCACGGACACGCTCGTGGGGAGGCGCCGCCCGTCGACCTCGATCCCGGCCGCCGCCACGCCCTGGCGGATCTTCTCCGCCAGGATCCAGCCGCCGGTGGCGTCGGTCTCGGGCAGGAGCACGACGAACTCGTCGCCGCCGAACCGGGCGCCGGTGTCGATCCGGCGGATCCCGGCCAGCACGGTGTCGCCCACGAGCCGCAGGGCGCGGTCGCCCGCGAGGTGGCCCGCCCGGTCGTTGATGCCCTTGAGGTCGTCCATGTCGATCATCAGGAGGCAGAAGGCGCGACCCGTCCGCTGGCTGCGGGCGAGCTCCCGATCCAGCGCGCTGAACAGGTACGGCCGCGTCCGGAGGCCGGTGAGCGGGTCCACGCTCGCGAGCCGGCTGGTCTCCATCCGCGCGCGTCGCTGCTCGCGCCCGATCGCCATGCCGATGTAGCCGATGAGCCCGAGCGCCGTGAGGTTCACGGCGACCGTGGCCAACGACGCCGCATCGAGCGCCGGCGAGGACGCGAGCACCGCGACCACGTACGCGAGCGCCGCCCCCGCCGTGAGCCCGAGGGCCATGCCCGGCGTCACGACGATCGCCGCCCCCACGACGATCAGCGGCAGCGCGAAGAAGAACGGGCTCGCCACCCCGCCGGTGAGCGCCACCAGGACCGCGGCGAACACGACGGCCATCGCCCCCTCGACGATGAGCAGGAACGCGTCCGGGACGCTCGGCGGGACGAGCTCGTGGAGGACGAAGGTGTACAGCGCAGCCAGCCCGACGAGGACGAGGATCGCGCCCTGGCGATCGCCCCACAGGTCGGTGACGGCGACGATGGTCGTGACGGTGAGCAGGAAGACCCAGGTCGCGACGCGGATGATCCGGTCCAGCGCGGCGGGCCGGAGATCGGACGCCCGGCCCACCTCCCGGTAGCGCGCGCTCGGACGCGGCGCGGGACCGACGTCGGCAGCGTCGTCAGCGCCGGTGGCGTCTCCGGCGTCCACGGGGTCGGCGCCACGCCGGGTCCGCAACAACGTCCCACGGACGCTCTCGCCGAGCGGGCCGGGGATCGCGGCCATGAGGGCAAGGGCGGCCAGCAAGGCCACCATGACCGGCGCGAGGATCTGGTCCATCGCCACGTGCGCGCCCCCGGGCGTGCGGCGGGTTGCCGCCTTCGGCCGGCTCCCCGTTCGCCGGCGTGGGGCCGATCGTAGTCGATCGGCGACGCGAGGAGCCTAGCGCGTTCCCCACTGGTAGCTCTGCTTCATCAGCCGGAGGTACACGAACGTCTCCGTCTCGCGCACGCCCTGGATCTTGCGCAGCTTCTCGCTCAGGAACCGCAGCAGCGCCTCGTTGTCCTCGGCGACGCACTCCACGAGGATGTCGTACGAGCCCGCGGTGACCACGACGTAATCGGTCTCCGGGAACGCCGCGATCTCCTCGGCGACCTCGATGAGCCGCGACGCCTCGCACCGGATCCCGATCATCGCCCACTGCTGGAAGCCCAGCTTGAGCGGGTCGGTGACGCCCACGACCTGCATGATCCCGCGCTCGATGAGCCGGTTCGTGCGCGCGCGGACGGCTGCCTCGGACACGCCGAGGTCGGCGGCGATCTGCGTGAACGGGCGGCGGCCGTCCTCCTGGAGGTGCTCGATGATCCGCTTGTCGAGGTCCGAGACCTCGCCTGCGGCACGTCCGTTCCGCGGGCCGGTTCCGCGCTGGCGTCCTTCGCTCATCGGCGGCCAACCCCCACTGTCCGGATCGGCTCGGGTGCGATCGTCATGGCTGCTCCGCGGGTACGGGCGGGCTCGACCGATTCGAGCGATCGGGCGCGGATGCTAGCACTCCGTCGTCCCGGGATCGAGGGGGCCTTCCCCACGACGGAACCGCGGCCGCCGGATCCGGCCGCGATCAGCCGCGATCGAGCAGCTCCAGGACCGGTGCAAGGGCGGCGACCGACGCCTCGGTGATCGGGTCCACGACGAGCTGGACGTGCCCGATGCCCTCGCGCGCATAGGCGCGCAGCTCCTCGGCCATCTCGTCCGGCGTGCCGCGCAGCGGCTGCACCGCCTGCCTGGGGTCCGTGTCGCCCATGACGCGCCCGGTCCCGCCGGGGAGCTGGACCTGGACGGCCACGGTCCGCTCGATCTCGCCCGGGTCGCGACCCGCGACGCGGGCCGCCTCGTCGACCCGCGCGCGCAGCGGCGCGACGCCGCCGGGCGTGTTGCGGGTGTCCGCGTACCACGCGTTCCATGCCTGCACGTGCGGGACCGTGACCTCGAGCATCCGGGGACCGCTGGACCCGATGAGCAGCGGCGGGCCGCCGGGCCGCGCGGGCCGCGGCAGGAGCTCCGCGTCACGGGCGCTGAAGAACTCGCCCTCGAAGTCGATCGCCCCGTCCTGGAGCAGCGTCCGGACGATGGTGAACGACTCCTCGAAGCGGCTGATCCGGTGGTCGAACGGGGCGCCCAGCGCGGCGAACTCGACCGGGTTCCAGCCGGCGCCGATGCCGAGGACGAGGCGGCCATCCGAGATCTCGTCCACGGTCGCCGCGAGCTTGGCGAGCATGAACGGCACGTGGAACGCCGTCGCCGCGACGAGCGGCCCGAGGGTGATCCGCTGGGTCGCCTCGGCGAGACCCGCGAGCGTCGTCCAGGCCTCCCACGGCCCGCGCGTCTCGCCCGAGGCGTAGCGGTAGAGGAGGTGGTCGCCCAGCCAGACGGAATCGAAGCCCGCGTCCTCGGCGGTGCGGGCGATCGCGCGCAGCTCCGGCCAGCGGACCTCGCGCTCCACCTCGGGAAGCTGGACGCCGACCCCGAGGGGCCGGCCGGGTCGTCGGGGGATCATCCGGGCACCTTACTGGACCCCGCGGCCCTCGATGAGGCTGAGCATCACGTCGATGTCCGCGGTGCCGACGATCGAGCGGTACTTGGCGCGCACGATCCCGCTTCCGTCGACCACGAAGATCCACGGCATGTCGGTGGCGGGCCACACCGAATCGCCCAGGCCCCAGGCGGCCGTCCACTGGTTGAGCGGCGGGTTGGAGATGTCGCCCGACAGCACGGGCGCGGCCGTGACCACCTTGTACACGAACGGCTCGAGGTGGATGAACGCCACGTTGTCCCCCCAGCGGTCGATGAGATACCGGGTCATCGTGAGCGCGCGCCCGCATGCGGGCGAGACGCGGAAGCGCGACGAGTCGATGACCAGGACGTAGGGCCGGCCTGCGGCCCGGGCGTCGGCCGTGGACTCCTGGTAGAAGCGCGGGTCGGGTGCCTCCTGCGTCGTGAGCGAGAGCAGGTCACCGCCGACGTCGGCGAGGGTCGGCGTGTCGACGTCCGGCGCCGGGGCGCCGATCGGAGTGGTCGACCCGGGGTCCAGGGCCTCGACCGCCACGGAGCCCTTGCGCCCGTCGGGGGTCAGCAGGTCCAGGCGCCACCAGCCCGCGGCCGGGATCTGGACCGTGGCGACGTACGAGGCACGACTGGCGCCGGTGGGCAGGATCGTCGTCGCCCGGACGTCCGGGGCGGTCGCCGTCTCGTTGGCGCCCACGACCCGCGCGGACACGGGCACGGCGCCGTCGAGCGGCGTCCCGTCTGGCTCGCTGAGCGTGACGATGACCGGGGTCTGCGGGCCCGCCCAGACGCTCGTGGACACCAGCAGGACCCGGAGGTCGCCCGTCGCGGGCGTGCCGGACGAGCCCGCGGACGGTGCGATCGACGGCGTGGGCGCGACCGGGCTGGGGGGCGCGCTCGGCGGGGCGGTCGCCGGAGCGAGGCTCGGCGGGGCGGTCGCCGCGGGTGTGGATGCCGGCTCGCTGGTGATCGGACCCGCGGCCACCGGCGTCTCGGCGAGCAGCCCCTTGACCGCGGCGGTGATGGGGCCCGGCTCCGTCCCGAACGGGTAGCGCCCGCGCAGCCGGCCCTGGGCATCGACGAGGAACACGTCCGCCGTGTGCGCCATCGCGTACCCGTCCGCCGACCCCTCGTCGACCTTCGCGTACTTCACGCCCCAGCGCTGGGCGTTCGCCGCGACCTGGTCCGGCGTCCCCGACAGGCCCGTGTACGCCTTCGGCAGGTACTTCAGGTAGGTCGCCATCTCGGGCGGCTGGTCGCGCTCGGGGTCGATGGAGATGAACACCGCGCGCGGGCCGTC
>JAICUV010000296.1 GCA_025935655.1 Chloroflexota bacterium
GCCGGGGCGTTCGTACGTTAGGCTGTGGTCCGCGCCTAGCGGCGGCCGAGCGTGGCCCAGAGGAGCGGGTTCTCCCGGGGGTCGCTCGGGCGATCCGACTCGCCGGCGCTCATCACGATGCTGACGATCGAGAACAGCGCGAGGAGCGCGAACACGACAACGATAGCCATCGTCCTTCACCCTTCGCTTCGTGAGAGCTGCCGTGGACCCGGACGAGGTCCCGCCGGCAGGTCCGGCGGGGTCGGCGCTCTCGTGACCCGTTGATGGCAATATACCTTAGAAACGTAGGCATTGCTGGCGAACTGCCTGATGAATAGGTACTAGGTGGGCAAGAACGACCCTCTCAGCCAGACCGACGCGCGGATCCTCGGGATCCTGCAGGTCGACGGCCGGCGGTCCTACGCGGACCTCGGGTCGGAGCTCGGCATGGCCGGGCCGTCCGCGCACGAGCGCGTCAAGAAGCTGGAGTCGCGGGGCGTGATCCGCGGCTATCGCGCGACGGTCGATCCGGCGGTCGTGGGCCTCCACGTGCTGGCGTTCACGTGGGTCACCCAGGCGCCCGGGACCATCTCGCAGGACATGACGCCGGAGTTCGCGGAGATCCCGGAGATCGAGGAGTGCCACTACATCGCGGGCGAGGCGGACTACATCCTCAAGATCCGCGCCCGCGACATGGAGCACCTGGGCGAGGTCGTCCGGCGCGTCCAGACCGCGCCCAACGTGTTCTCCACCGAGACCGACGTCGTGTTCACCACGGGCTTCGAGGGCCGTCCGCTCGCGATCGAGCGCCCGCTCGCCACCGATCGTGAAACCGCACGCCGCCAGGAGACGTAGGACATGACGGACCGCCGGGCAGGCGATCCCGACGACGCGACCCTCGTGCGAGCGGTGGCCGCGGGGTCGGAGGATGCCCTCGCGGCGCTCTACGACCGGCACATCGACGGAATCCATGCCGTCGCGCTCCGGCTCACGAACGACCGCCAGCTGGCCGAGGAGGTCGTGCAGGAGACCTTTCTGGCGCTCTGGAATCGCGCAGAGCTGTTCGACCCGTCGCTCGCGTCGCTCGCCACCTGGCTCCGGACGATCGCCCGGAACAGGACGGTGGACCGGCTGCGCGCGGCCGGCCGCCGGCCACCGCTCGTGCCGCTCCCCGGCCACGGGGACGAGGGCGAGGCCGACGCGGGGTTCGATCGCGTGAGCCCGGACGCGGTCGTCATCGGGGGTGCCGCGATCGACCCCGGCCCGGAGGCGGCGGCCGAGGCCGCCGACACGCGGGCGGCGGTCGCGACCGCGCTCGCGGCGATGCCCGACGTGGAGCGGATGGTCATCGTCCTCGCGTACCGTGAGGGCCTGACCCAGAGCGAGATCGCCGAGCGGCTCGATTGGCCGCTGGGCACGGTGAAGACGCGGACGAGGCGGGCCCTGGCCCATCTCCGGGCCGCGCTCGAGGCGGGTGACGAGCCGGTGCGCACCGGTGGCGGGCCGCGAGACGGATGGTGATGGAGCACGCAGACGCGCTGGAGCGCATCGAGATCGCCGCGGTCGAGCCCGACGGGCTGGACCGGCTGATGGCGGGCGACACGGCCGAGGCGGCCGCGATCGCCGGCCACCTCGCCGGCTGCCCCGAGTGCACCGCCGAGCTCGCGCGCATCCGGCGCACGTCCGCGATCGCCCGCGACGTCATCCGCACCGCGCCGGACCCCGCGCTCCGGGCGCGCACGCTCGCCTACGTCCAGTCGGCCGGCGTGCCGCGCGGCGCGGCCGTGGGTGCGGCGGCGGCACCGGCACCCGGCCCCGTGGGCGCGCCACCGGCCGCCCCGGCAGGCGCACCGATCCCCATCGATGCCGCGCGTGAGCGCCGGACGATGGGCCGCCTCCGCCTCGCCGTCGCGGGGCTCGCGGCCGCGCTCGTCCTGACGGTCGCGGGCGGCGCGCTGCTGTACCGCAACGCCGCGGCGGAGGCCGACGCGGCACACGCCAGCCAGGCGGAACAGATCGCGATCCTCGACGCGACGAACCGGGCCACGCTGCGTGTCACCGCGCAGCCCGATGCCCGGCGCGTGGAGCTCGCGGCGACGCGCGACGCACCGGCGGCGGCCGTCGGCACGCTGCTGTTCTCGCCGTCGACGGGCGAGCTCGTCGCGGTCGCGAGCGACCTGGCCCCCGAGGCGGCCGGCCAGGCGTACGGCTGCTGGGTGGAGGTCGACGGCGTCCGGACATGGCTCGGGAAGATGTACTGGGCGGGCGAGCTGTGGACCTGGGCGGGGCCGGTCTCCGGTCTCGCGGACCTGCCCGCGGGTGCCACCTTCGGCGTGTCGCTGGGCCAGGTGGGGGGCGGCACGGACGCCACGCCGGTCCTGACCGGCAGTCTCTAGTCCGTCAGGCCGCGCCGCCCATCGGTGCCGGGGGATCGTCGGGCCGGTCGGCCGGGTTCGTCGGGTCGGCTGGGTTCGTCGGGTCGGACGGGATCGCCGTGCCGTTGGCCGGGGCGTCCGCCACGAGGTCCGCGGGCGGCTCCGCGGCCACGCCCTGGCCCTCGAGGGCCGCGAGCTCATCGGGCGCGACGAGCACGTCCGGCGGCGGGAACCCGAGGTAGCGCCGGTGCGCCCGGAGCACGTCCTCGGCGAGGGCGGCGTCGAGTGACGGGATGGCCAGAGTTCCGGCGATCCACGCGGCCTCGGCGGGAAGCTCCTGCTCGCCGATCTCGCGCTCGCGGCGGGTCGACTCCGCGAGGACCAGCCACGTGAGCAGCCCGCCCGCGACGACGCCGATGATCAGGAGCCACCAGTTGAAGTCGCCCATCAGCGGCTCGTGAGGCTGGGGCGGACGGTGGCGTGCATCGCGGCCGAGGATAACCGACCGGGCCGACGCCCGCGGCCGGGCTACACTCCGCGACGATGCCTGACCCGATGCTGCCCATCGCCGCGATCGCGCCCGTCCTGGCGGCGATCACCTGGACCCCCGATCCCATCGCCTTCCAGCTGGGACCCATCCCCGTCTACTGGTACGGCGTGTGCTACGCGCTGGGGCTCGCCCTCGCGTACATCACGATCACGCGCGAGGCGCGTCGCCGCGGCCTCGACCCGAGGCTCGTGGACAACGGGATCATCATCGTCGCGGTCGCCGCGCTCATCGGCGGGCGGCTGTACCACGTCATCGACCAGTGGGCCCTGTACAAGGACGACCTGCTCAAGATCGTGATGCCGCCCTACACCGGGCTCGGCGTCTACGGCGGGATCCTGACCGGCACGATCGCGGCGTTCGTCATCACTCGTCTGTGGAGGCAGTCGTTCTGGAAGTGGGCGGACGTCATCGCCCCCGGGCTGTTCGTGATGCAGGCCGTCGGCCGGTGGGGGAACTTCTTCAACCAGGAGCTGTACGGCCCACCGACGAACCTGCCCTGGGGCATCGCGATCGACTGCGCCCACCGGGTCGTGCCGTACTCGTGCGCCGCGTACCCGGAGGCCACGACGTTCTTCCACCCGCTGTTCCTGTACGAGTCGGTCAGCGGGATCCTGGGCGCGATCACGCTCCTCTGGATCGCCCGCCGCTGGGGCGCCCGGATGCGGCCCGGCGACCTGTTCTTCATCTTCCTGATCTGGTACGCGGTCGTCCGCTTCCTGCTCGAGCTGCTGCGGACGGGCAACTGGACGTTCTTCGGGATCCCGACCGCGATGCTCGTCTCGGTGGTGATCGTCCTGGGCTCCCTGGTCGCGCTCGCGATCCGGCACCGGCCCGGCGCCGCCGGTGGCGACCGCTGGGGCGAGCCGCCGTCGGGCGAGGAGGACACCTACGAGGTCGACGACGAGGATGCCGTCGAGGTCGACGACGACGAGGCCGTCGCGGCCGGTGACCACGACGCGAGCGACGCGGCCGGTGACGACGACGCGAGCGACGCGGACGACGACATCGAGATCGTGGACCACCCCGGGGATCGCGACGGA
>JAICUV010000333.1 GCA_025935655.1 Chloroflexota bacterium
CAAGCTCGCCCACCTGCACCTCGTGAGTCACGAGGAGCACCGGCGGCGCGTGATCGCGCTCGGCGAGGATCCGGCCACGGTCCACGTCATCGGTGCGCCGGGCCTCGACAACCTCGCCCGCGAGGACCTGCCGGACCGGGACGCGCTCGCCGAGACGCTGGGGATCGTGCTGCCGTCGCCGCTCGTCGTCGTGACGGTCCACCCGGCGACGCTGGACGCGGACCCCGCGGGGGCGGCGCGTGCCGTCGCGGCGGCGATGGACGCGGTCCCGGCGACCTACGTCATCACGCTGCCCAACGTGGACCCGGGGTCGGCCGAGGTGGCGTCGCTCATGGAGGCCGCCGGCCGGTCGGACGGGCGGGTGACCGTCCGCGCGCTCGGCGAGCGCCGGTACTGGGGCCTGCTGCGGATCGCGGACGCGGTGCTCGGCAACAGCTCCAGCGGCGTCATGGAGGCTCCCGCGACCGGCGTGCCCGTCGTCAACGTCGGCGATCGCCAGGCCGGACGCCGGCGCGACGGCCTCGTCCTGGACGCTCCGGCGGACGCGGCGGCCGTCACGGCGGCGCTCCGTTCGGCCCTCGAGCCCGCGACCCATGACGCCGCGCGTGCCGCCAGGCCGCGCCTCGCCGACGGCCGCGCCGGCGAACGGGCTGCCCGTATGATCGCCGCATGGCATCCGGCACGCCCACCGCGCAAGGCGCCGCTCGCGGTCGATCGTTGACCGGTGGCAGGCTCGTGATCGTCGGTGGGGGCGAGCACGCGCGGGTGGTCGCGGAGGCCGCGGATGCGGCCGGCTGGACCGTCATCGGGTACACGGACGCGGGCGCGAACCCGGCGGCCGGCCCGCTCGCGGTCGGTCGGCGCGATGGCACGTCGCGACCCGTCGCGTACCTCGGCACCGACGCGGACGTCGCGGCCGGACTGCCCGCCGACCCGGACCCGCCGTCGGTCGTGCTGGGGTTCGGCGGGCCGGCGACGGCACGACAGCGCGCGGCCGCGTCCTACGGGGAGGCGGCCCGCTGGGCGGTGGTCGTCCACCCGGCCGCGACCGTCTCGCCGTCCGCCACGGTCGGTGCCGGCTCGGTGGTGCTCGCGGGCGCGGTCGTCGGGCCGGGCGCGGCCATCGGGCGACACGCGATCGTCAACACCCGCGCGGTGGCGGAGCACGACGTCGTGGTCGGCGACCACGCGCACCTGGCGCCCGGGGCGACGGTCGGTGGCGGGGCCGAGATCGGCGCCGCCGCGTTCGTCGGGCTGGGTGCCGCGGTCCGCGATCACGTGCGGATCGGTGACGGGGCGACCGTCGGGATGGGCGCGGTCGTCGTCGCCGACGTCGCGCCCGGCACGACGGTGATCGGCGTCCCGGCGCGCGTCCGGGACGGCGAGGCGGGGGAGCCACGCGATGGATGACCTGCTCCAGCGCTGCATCGTGCCCGCCGGCGGGACGGTGCGCGACGCGCTGTCCGCGATCGACCGCGGCGCCAGCGGGATCGCGCTCGCGGTCGACGGGGGCGGCCGGCTGCAGGGCGTCGTCACGGACGGCGACCTCCGGCGCAGCCTCCTGCGCGGCACCACCCTGGAGGAGCCGCTCGCCGGGACCCTCAACACCTCGTTCGTGGCGCTCCACCGGGGCGCGGGCCGCGCCGACGCGCTCGACCTGATGCGCGCCCGCCAGATCGATGCCATCCCCGTCATCGACGAGGACGGCCGTCCTGTCGCCCTGCACCTGCTGCACGCGTTCATCGCGCCCGAGGCGCGCCGCAACTGGGCGATCGTCATGGCGGGCGGCGAAGGCAGGCGGCTCCGGCCGCTCACCGACAGCGTGCCGAAGCCGATGCTCCAGGTCGCGGGACGCCCGATCCTCGAGCGCATCGTGCTGCACCTCGTCGGCGCCGGCGTCACCCGGATCTTCGTCTCGGTCAACTACCTCGCCCACGTGATCGAGGACCACTTCGGCGACGGGGTGCGGTTCGGCGCCCGGATCGAGTACCTCCGGGAGACGGAGCCGCTGGGCACCGCAGGCGCGCTGGGCCTGCTGCCGGAGACGCCGGCGGACCCGGTGATCGTCCTCAACGGGGACCTGGTGACGAACGTCGACGTCGGGGCGCTGCTGGCGCTCCACGCCGCGCGCGGCTTCGCCGCCACCATCGGCACCCGGCGGTACGTGCACACGGTCCCGTTCGGGTGCGTGACCCGCGACGGTGACCGGGTGACCTCGCTGGAGGAGAAGCCGTCGATCGTGCGCGAGGTCAACACGGGCATCTACGCGCTCGACCCCGCGGTGCTGCGCATGGTGGAGCGGGGGAGCGCGCTCTCGATGCCGGACCTCCTCGGCCGGGTCATCGCCGGCGGCGGGACGGTCGGCGCGTTCGAGGTCGAGGACGACTGGATCGACGTGGGCCAGCGGGACCAGCTCGCGCGCGCCCGGGAGGGTGGGTGATGTCGCTTCGCGGGACGCGGGTCCTGGTCACCGGCGCCGACGGGTTCATCGGCAGCCACCTCGCGGAGCGCCTCGTCGCCGAGGGCGCGGACGTCCGGGCGTTCTGCGTGTACAACTCGCGTGGGTCCGCCGGCTGGCTGGACGAGGCCGACCCCGGGGTCCGCGACGCGATGGACATCCGGCTGGGCGACATCCGCGACGCACGGTTCGTCGAGCAGGCGATGGACGGCATCGAGATCGTCCTCCACCTCGCGGCGCTGATCGCGATCCCGTACTCCTACCTCGCCGCCGAGTCGTTCGTGGACACGAACATCCGCGGGACGCTGAACGTCCTCGAGAGCGCGCGCCGGGCGGGCGTCGCCCGCGTGATCCAGACGTCCACCTCGGAGGTCTACGGCACGCCCGAGACGCTGCCGATCCGCGAGACGCACCCGCTGAACGCGCAGTCGCCGTACGCGGCGACCAAGGTGGCCTCGGACCAGCTGGCGCTCGCGTTCCAGCGCAGCCACGGCCTGCCCGTCGTGGTGCTGCGGCCGTTCAACACCTACGGGCCGCGCCAGTCCGAGCGCGCGGTGCTGCCGACGATCATCCGGCAGCTGCTGGCCGGCACGCCCGAGCTGCGGCTCGGCCGGCTCGACACCCGGCGGGACCTGACCTACGTCGGCGACACCGTGGACGGCTTCGTCCGCGCCGCGACCGCGCCGGGGATCGAGGGCAGGACGATCCAGCTGGGCACCGGCCGCGCGGAGCAGATCGGCGAGCTGGTGGAGCTCGCGCGGCGGCTCACGGGGAACGCGGCGGCCATCGTCCAG
>JAICUV010000378.1 GCA_025935655.1 Chloroflexota bacterium
CCATCTCATCGCGCTCGTCGAGCTCGCGGCGCGCGTGGGCGTGCCCTCGGTCCGCGTCCACGCGCTCCTCGACGGCCGCGACACGCCGCCGAGCTCGGCGCTCGGCTTCATGACGGACCTCGAGGCGCGGCTGGCGGCCGCGCACCCGGACGCCCGGATCGCCACCGTGGGTGGCCGCTACTGGGCGATGGACCGCGACAAGCGCTGGGAGCGCACAGAGCGCGGCTACGACGCGATCGTCCACGGGGTGGGCGACCACGCCGCGTCCGCCACGGCCGCGATCGAGTCGGGCTACGCCCGCGGCGAGACCGACGAGTTCCTCGTGCCGACGGTCATCGACGGCGTCGACGGCATGCTCCGGGACCGCGACCCGATCGTCCACGTCAACTTCCGCGCCGACCGCGCCCGCCAGCTCACCCATGCGCTCGCCGACCCGGCGTTCGACGCGTTCGACACGGCGTCGCCTGACGGGCGTCCGGCGCCGCGCGACCTGCGCGTCGTGACGATGACCGAGTACGAGTCCGGGCTCCCGGTCGAGGTCGCGTTCGGTCCCGAGGAGGCGGGCGCGCACGCGCAGGCGTGCAGCGAGGCCGGCGGGACGCAGTTCCACCTCGCGGAGACCGAGAAGTACGCGCACGTCACGTACTTCTTCAACGGCGGGGTCGAGACGGCCTGGCCGGGCGAGGAGCGGCGGCTGGTGCCCAGCCCGAAGGTCGCGACCTACGACCTCCAGCCCGAGATGAGCGCGCGCGGCGTCACCGACGAGCTGGTGGCCGCGATCGGCTCCGGGCGGTACGACTTCATCGTGGCGAACTACGCGAACCCGGACATGGTCGGGCACACGGGCGTCTGGGACGCCACGATCGCGGCGCTGGGCGTGATCGACATCCAGCTCGGGCGGATCGTGGACGCGATCGGCGCGGTCGAGGCGGCGGATCCCGCCGGCCCGGGCGCCGCGCTGTTCATCACCGCCGACCACGGCAACGCGGACGACATGATCGACCACGAGGGCAACCCGGTGACCAAGCACTCGCTGAACCCGGTCCCGCTGCTCGGCACCGGCCGGGCGCTCGCCGGGCGCACGCTCCGCGACGGCGTCCTCGCCGACGTGGCCCCCACGATCCTGGAGCTGGCCGGCCTCCCGCGATGGGATGGGATGACCGGGCGGTCCCTGCTCTTCGAGGCCTGATCGGGCGGACCTGCTACCATCCGCCCTCGTCACACCTCGGAGGTCTTGTTCCCCGTGAATCCGATCCTGGCGATTGGCCAGATCCTCGTGAGCATCGCGCTGATCGCCGCCATCCTGCTGCAGTCGCGCGGGACCGGCCTGTCCGGCACCTTCGGCGGCGACTCGGCCGTCTACCGCAGCCGCCGCGGCGTCGAGCGCCGCCTGTGGCAGTTCACGATCCTGCTGCTCGTGCTGTTCGTGCTGTTCGCGGTGGTGGCCTTCCTCGCTCACTGACGTGGACCCGCAGCCCGCGGGGGTCGGCAGACACTCGTCATGCGCCTGAACCGCCGCGATTACGCCGTGATCGGCGCGCTCGTCATGGTGCTCGTCGTCCTCGGCGGGATCCTGGCGCTGCGACCGCGCACCGTCCCCCAGGAGGCGATCGCCCAGCCCACCCAGTCGCCGACGATGCCGCCGCCGGTCGTCTACCGCGAGGGCGTCGTCGGCGTCCCCGAGTCCGTCACCCCGATCTCCGCGCGCAATCGCGCCGAGCGGTCCCTGGTGGGTCTCGTGTTCAGTGGCCTCGTGCGCATGGGTCCCGACAACACGCTCGAGCCAGACCTCGCCGAGTCGTGGAAGCTGTCCGACGACGGCAAGACCTGGACGTTCCACATCCGGCCCGACGCGACGTGGCAGGACGGCGTGCCCGTGACCTCTGACGACGTGCTGTACACGGTCGGCGCCCTCAAGGATCCCGCCGCATCGGGCGGACGCAGCTCCTCGTGGGCCGAGGTCGAGGCGACCGCGGTCGACGACAAGACCGTCACGTTCCGCCTCACGACGCCGGTCGGCAGCTTCCTTGCCGCGGCCGCGCAACCGCTCCTGCCGTCGCACCTGCTCAAGGACGTGCCGTACGCCGACATCGCCACCAGCGACTTCGCGCGCCTGCCGGTCGGCAGCGGGCCGTTCGGGCTGACCGAGCTCGACCAGGCCCACGCCGTCCTCGTGCCCGCGCACCAGCTGATGCCCCCGACCCCGGGACCCAGCCCGACG
>JAICUV010000142.1 GCA_025935655.1 Chloroflexota bacterium
AGCAGGAGCTCCAGCGGGTCACCGAGCTGGAAGTACCACGTCTCGTCGATCGGCAGGCGGTGCAGCGCCGAGAAGTGGCCGCCCTCGGCGGCGAGCAGGACGATGATCGCGGTCCCGGCCGGGCGGCCGTGCCCGTCCGGCTGCCCCACCCAGGTCTGGCGGAACAGGCCGCCCTCGACGGGGAGCGGTGAGAGGTCGAACCGGCGGACGAGGTCGTCGACGGTGGGGCGGGTCATCCGTCGGAGCGTACCGTCGATCGCGTCCGGCGGATCGGGGACAATGACCCGGTGGACGACGATCCCGGGACGACGCTGACCGTCGATGAGCTCCGCCTGCGCCCGTGGCGGCCGGGGGACGCGGAGGCCGTCCTCGCAGCGTGCCAGGATCCGGAGATCGCCCGCTGGGTGACCATCCCCCAGCCGTTCCTGCCGGCGGACGCGGAGGCGGTCATCCGCGATTCGCAGACGATGTGGCGCACCGGCACGGGTGCCGCATTCGCCATCGTGGACGCCGCCACCGACCAGCTGCTGGGAGCCGTGACCCGGTTCGGTCCGGACGGGCACCAGGCGACGTTCGGCCTCTGGCTCACGCCCGACGCGAGGGGTCGCGGCGTCGGCTCGCGCGCCCTGCGGCTGGTGGCCGACTGGACGTTCGCCACCACCGAGGCGATCCGCCTCGACGCGTTCATCATGGTCGGCAACGAGGCCTCGGACCGGATGGTCCTTCGTGCCGGGTTCCAGCGGGAGGGGATCCTGCGGGCGTGGGACCTGCACCACGGTGGCGTGCCCGTCGACTGCACGGTTTACGCGCGCATCCGCGGCGACCGTTGAGCGCTCGCGGGCGCTGCGCTAGACTTCGCTCGTCTCCCGAGCGGGAGTAACTCAGTTGGCAGAGTGTCAGCTTCCCAAGCTGAATGTCGCGGGTTCGAACCCCGTCTCCCGCTCCACCCCTCCCCCTCGCGACCGTTCGGTTTCGGATCCGTGCGTAGAGCGCGCGAGTGGGACCCCGCCAGCGCCGTGGGGACTGCTTCCGCGGTGCGTGGGCTGTTCGCGGCGCTCTGAGTTTGGCGAGTGACCCCTGGCCGCCGGGCTCGCGCGGCGGAGCTGGCGTCGCCTGACGCCCGCGGGCACGCGGGTGTAGTGTCGCGACGCCGTTCGAGAGGGCCTGCCAGGTGGCGTCGCGCTGTGCACACTACGAATCCGTCGTACGGGTGGGTCCCCCGCTGGACGGCTGCGCCGACTGCCTCGAGATCGGCGGCACGTGGGTCCACCTGCGGCAGTGCCTCGCGTGCGGGCGCACGGGGTGCTGCAACCAGAGTCCCAACCGGCACGCGACGGCCCACTTCCGGGAGACCGGCCACCCGATGATCCGGTCCGTGGCACCCGACGACCCGTGGCTGTGGTGCTACGAGGATGACCGCCTCTATCTCCCCGACGACGCTGCACAGGAAGGCGAACCCTCGTGACCGAAGAACTCCCGGGCCCGCACGGGCCACTCGCGAGCGTGCTCGCCGTCCGCAGCCGCACCGGCATCCTCGAGCACCGCGAGGCGCTCGTGTACACGCTCGGCAAGGCCGCCGAGCTCGAGCACCTGGTGATGCTCCAGTACCTGTTCGCCGCGTTCTCGCTCAAGCAGGACGTGCGGGAGGGCGTGACGCAGGACCAGCTGGCGGCGATCCAGCGATGGCGCAAGACGCTGCTGGAGATCAGCGCCCAGGAGATGCTCCACCTGGCGCTCGTCCAGAACCTCCTGACGGCCGTGGGTGCGGCGCCGCGCTTCGCCCGCCCGAACTTCCCGATGCCCGCCTACGCCTACCCGGCGGGCGTCCGCATCGAGCTGCTCCCGTTCGGCGAGGCGGCGCTCCGCCACTTCGCGTTCCTCGAGCGGCCCGAGGGCATGGATGTCGAGGACGCGGAGGGCTTCGAGGCGTTCGAGCGGGCCGTCGCCTTCGAGCACGACGACGATGACGCGATCGTCCCGCACCTCGGCGAGTTCGAGACGATCGGCGCGCTCTACCGGGCGATCGGCGTGGGCCTCGAGCGGATCGCGGGCCGGATCGGGACGGAGCGGCTGTTCATCGGGCCGGCGAACGCCCAGGCGACCGAGGAGCACTTCCGGTGGGAGGAGCTCGTGGCGGTGACCGACCTCGCGTCTGCGGGCCGGGCGATCGACACGATCGTGGAGCAGGGCGAGGGCGCCCAGGGCGAGTGGCGCGACGCGCACTTCGGACGGCTGCTGGGCATTCTCGACGACTACCTGGCGCTCAAGGCGGCCGACCCCGACTTCGAGCCGGCCCGACCCGTCGTCGCGGCGAACGTGCGGCAGCAGGCGACCGGCGTCGTCGTGCCGCTGATCACGGACCCGGGGACCGCGCGGGCGATGGACCTGCTCAACGTCGTGTACGAGGTCCTGCTCCAGCTCCTCTCGCGCTACTTCGCCCACAGCGACGAGTCACCGGAGCAGCTCCGGGTCCTAGCCGACGTCGCGGTCGGCCTGATGTTCGCCGCGATCAAGCCGCTCGGAGCGGTGGTGACCACGCTTCCGATCGGCTGGGAGACGCCGGGCGTGACCGCGGGTCCCGGCTTCGAGCTGTTCTACCAGGTCGACTACCTCCTCCCGCACCGGGAGGCGGCGTGGGTCCTCATGGAGGAACGGCTGCGCGACGCGGCTGCGTTCGCCGTCCGCTGCGGCGAGGCGTGCTCCCCAGCCCTCATGGAGCCGCTGGCGAAGGTGGCCAGGGCGCTCGAGCGGTACGCGGACCAGCTGCTGGCGGCCTCGAAGGCATAGCGCCCGTCGCACATCGGTCCTCAGGAGCCGATCGCGAGCCGGATCTCGACCTCGTCGCCGTCGGCGATGCCCTCGGCGTTCCGGATGGCGTCCTTGAGCGGCACGAGGTAGCCGCCGTTCTTCGGGAACAGGGACGTCTTGACCTCCGTGCCCCCGATGCGGACGCGGACCGGGATGACGCCCCAGCCATAGGTGACCATCGGCGCGATCGCCTTGATGACGTCCGCGAGGTCCGCGGGCACCGCGACGAAGTGGAACGGCGCGGGGCCCCGCCACACGAACACGTCGCCGCTGAAGGTGAGCTCGACGAGATCGTCGTCCATGGCTCAGCCGTGCCCGGCGGCGGGCGCGACGTTCGGGTTCGGGCTGGTCACCGGCCGAGTCTAGCGACGTCCGCGGGCTCCAGGCTCGATCAGGACGCCGGGTCCTCGCCCAGGAAGTGGCGCAGGCTCCCACGCCACAGCGCGCGGCCATGGAACGACACACCCGGCGAGATCGCCGGCAGCCCGCCGTACCAGACGAGCGTCTTGAGCAGCGGCGTCAGCTGCGCCCCGTACAGCTCCATGCACGGCTCGGGGCGCACCCCCGGCCACGAGTAGCAGGACACGACGGTGCGCCGGCAGGTCGTCGGGACGCCGGGTGGCAGCCGGTCCCAGGCCGGGTCGTCCGGGGCGAACTCCCACCGGTCGAGGTTGCCCTGCGGGATCCCCTCGATGCCGCGCACCACGGGCGGGTCGTCGTCCGGCAGGTACGGGTCCACGGCCAGATCGCACACGATGGCGTGATCCGGGAGCCAGCACAGCCAGGCGTTGGGGAACAGGGGCCGGGACGTGTCCCTGCGAGCCGTCGCGTCGACCAGGATGTCGGTCAGCGCGAGGCGGTGGCGGAAGTACGCCTCGTTGCCGGCGAGATTCTGCTCGACGATGACGACCTCGACGCCCGGCAACCCCTCCTCGATGAACCGCCGGTTGCGCTCGTCGTCGCCGCACCGCGCGGCCCACTCGATCGCGTGCTTGCCCACGCCGCCGGCGCCCAGGATCGTGACGCTCACGGCGGGCCGAGACGGTGACAGGAGCGGTGGCCAGCGCCGCTCGAGCGCCTCGAACGCGGATGCCAGCCCGTTGCGTGCGACGTCGCGCAGGTTCTGGACGAGGCGGCGGCCGTCGTCGCCCGTGACCATGTCCAGGGCGACGGCCTCGATCCCCAGGCCTCGCAGGAGCTCCACCCGCTCGGGCCGCGTGCCGAAGTGGAGCATCGACAGCAGGATCGCGCCCCGCCGGAGCAGGTCGTAGCGGCCCTCGGGCGCGCGGAGCACCACGACGATGTCCTGCGCGTAGGCGGTCGCCTCGTCGACGATGCGGACCCGTGGCGAGGCGGCGCGGTAGGCATCGTCGCCGTATCCCATGCCGGCGCCGCTCCCCGCCTCGACGAACACGTCCACGCCCAGGTCGCCGAGGAGGCCCGCCAGTGGCGGCAGGAACGCGCGTCGCTCGCCGGGCTCGTTGTACATGCGCGGAAAGCCGATCGTCAGCTTCGGGTCGCTGGTCATGGGCTCCTCCCGTCCGTTCGCGACGAGCATCGCCTCGAGGGGCGTCCACCGCCCATGCCGAGCGGACCATTCCCGTCGGGGTCGGACGGCAGATGCGCGCGAACGGCCCGCCGGGTGACGCTGTCCCCCCAAGGGGTGAGGTGGGGTGATGACGAACGATCGCCCGGTGACCGTCGGGTTCCCGAGGATGCACCGCGAGCCGAACGAACGGCGCGACTTCCTGCCGCCGCTGATCGGGCTGCTTGCCGCGAACGGAGCGGCGGTCCACGTGGAGCACGGCATCGGCTCCCAGATGGGCTACACGGACCGCGATTACACCGCGGTCTCCCCCGACGTCGTCGTGGGCGACGAGGACGAGGCATACCGCCAGGACATCGTCGTCGTGCTCCGCGCCCCGGAGGGCCGGTACGAACGCCTGCGACGGGGTGCCGTCCTCGTGTCGATGCTCCACTTCGGGACCAGGCCGGCGCGCGTCCGGATGCTCCGCGACCTCGGCATCGACGCCGTCAGCCTCGACCTCATCCGGGACGACGAGGGGCGACGCCTGGTGGAGAACCTGCGCAGCGTCGCCTGGAACGGGATCTCGGCGGCGTTCGCGGCCCTGGAGCGGACCTGGCCCGAGCTCGCGGGGCCGCGCCACTCCACCGTCAAGGTGCTGATCCTGGGCGCCGGGCGGGTGGGCCGCCACGCCGTGGAGTTCGCCACCAAGTACGGGGACGACGCCCGGAACGAGACGCTCGCGCGTGCGGGTCTGCCGGGCGTCGAGGTCGTGACGGTGGGCCGCAACCTCACGTCCGACCCGGAGTGGCTCAAGGCGCGGCTCCTCGTGACCGACGTGCTGGTGGACGCCACGGCGCGGCGTGATCCGTCGCGGCCCATCATCCCCAACGCGTGGCTGGGCTGGCTGCCGAAGCACGCGGTGGTGTGCGACCTGTCCGTGGACCCGTATCTCCTCGAGGTCGAGCCGCGGATCGTGCGCGGCATCGAGGGGATTCCGCAGGGCAACCTCGACCAGTGGGAGTTCGCCCCCGACGACCCGGCGTGGGACACCCTGCCGCCCGGGATCCCGACCGGCGAGCGGCGCACCGTCGTGTCCTGCTACTCGTGGCCGGGCGTCCGCCCGGAGCCGTGCATGCACGTCTACGGGTCGCAGCTCGCGCCGCTGCTCGAGACCCTCGTGACGGCACGCGGCCTGGACGGGATCGGCCCCCACGGCCGGTACCACGAGCGGGCGCTGTGGCGCGTGAGCCTCCGCGGCTGGTTCGCCTCCGGTGAGGCGGAGAGGCACGGGAGCCTGGTGGCGTCCGCGCCGTCGGGACTCGACCCGGCGACGGTCGGCGCCTGAGCGTCCAGCGGGCAAGAACCCCCCGATGCCGGGCAGCGCCCGGTCCGATCGGCCCTTGAGATGGCGCGGCGGTCTGGCCACGCTGGCGGATGCCGGGGCTCTCGCAGCGCGTCACCAGAGGGGGTCATGCAGCCATCCAGGGACCGCGGGCAGGCGCTCGTCGAATTCGCGCTCGTCGTCCCGGTGTTCATGCTGATGCTCGCGGGCATGATCCAGCTCGGCGTGATCCTGTGGGCCAGCAACACGCTCAACCAGGTCACCCGCGACACCGGCCGCTATGCGGCGACGCTCGACTGCTCCGCCGCCGCCGCGACGCGGGCCGAGGGCGTGTTCCGGGATCCGCTGCTCGCCGACTCCGGCGGGCCGTGGAAGAGCTCCACCGCCACCGTCGACGTGGCCTACCTCGACGCCGCGATGGCGCCCACCTCGGTCTGCCCGGACGACAACCAGGACACGGGCTGGGTGACCGTCGACGCGTCGATGGAGGCGTTCGTGTTCTTCCCGTGGTTGCCGGGGAACGGCGTCGTCTCCTCGTCCACGACCTTCCGCGTGGAGCCGGCGCCATGACCCTCCGACGCAGCGACGGCCAGTCGCTGGTGCTGTTCGCCCTCGTGCTCGTCCTCCTGGTCGGGATCTCGGCGCTCGTCGTCGACGTCGGCCTCAAGTACTCGACGGAACGGCGCTACCAGGCGATCGCGGACGCCGCGGCCCTGGCCGGCGCCCAGGAGCTCCAGCCGGCGAACCGGTCCACGCCGGTGACGTCCGCCATGCAGGAGGCGGCGCGGGTCGCCGCGCTCGACGCCATCCGCGACGAGCTCATGCCCGGCGTCGCCGCGACCTGCACGGACTGGTCGAGCTGCGAGCTGCCCGGCGGGCAGTACACCGTCTCGATCCTCACGCCATCGCCGGTGTGCGTGGACTGCGCGCCCGAGCGCGCCGTCCAGGTGACGATCACCGAGCCGCGCCACTCGAACTCGTTCGCGGGCGTGTTCGGACAGTCGACGTGGGCGCTCTCGCGCACGTCGGTCGCGGGGCTGTCGTTCGGCAAGTCGTACACGATCGTCGCGCTCCGTCCGCCGCAGCCCAACGGCTCGAGCGGGATGTACGACGTCCGGGACCTGCGTCTCACCGGCGGGACGAACGTCTACGTCCACGATGGCGACGTCGGGTCGAACTCGAACATGGTCTACGAGGACGTCAGCGGCAACACGAGGCTGCACCTCACGACCGGCTACCGCATGTACTACTTCGATCCGTACAACGCGCCTGAGTGGACGCCGCCGGCCCCCGCGGACCCGCCCGGCAGCCGGATCGGGACCCTGATCAAGGACCCCGGCTACGTGATCCCGGCCGCACCGACGACGGTCCCCGGATCGCTGGTCACCGACGAGGCCGCGGGCAGCCCGTGCGGGCTCGCCGCGGCGACCCTGCTGGCCGACCCCGGCTACGCGCCATACATCCCCGTCTCCGCGGCGACCGTGCCCGACATGGCGAAGATCACCTGCCTCGCGCCCGGCTACTTCGCGACGGACCCGTTCTCCGGTCGCTACAGCAGCCTGAGCTCGGACGTGGTCATCCTGCTCAACGATGCGGCTGGGCATGGGCTGTTCTGGTTCGGCGGCGGCCTCAAGGTCCAGTCGAGCCTCATCGGCGGGTTCGTCGCCGGCCAGCCAGGGGTCGCCCTGGTGGTCCCCCAGGCGGCGGAGCTCAACGTCAACACCAGCGGTGGCGGCTCGCGGCCGACCGCGCTGATGCTCAATGCGGGTGCGGCGGCGAACGGCGGCGCCGAGGCGTCCCCGGCGATCGACTTCGCCGGCACGCGCATCGTCACGAACACAGACCCGGCGATCGCGATGACGCTGATGGTGACCCGTGATCCGGCCTGTGTCGTGAGCGGCGGGACACCGACCCTGTGCGACGACCGATCCAACGACGCGATCAAGATCGCGGGCCAGAGCAGGATCTACCTCGCGGGCGTGCAGTTCATGCCGTCCGACTCGTCGACGATCAACTCGTCCGCGGCGACGGGGTACATCGGCCAGATCTGGACGTGGACGCTCAAGTACAGCGGCGGTGTCTCGCTGACGCAGCAGGGCGTCGCGGCCGAGGGACCCGGCCGGATCCGCATCGACACCGCGTGCTCGCCGGGTGACGCGACCTGCCGATGACCGGGGGCTGGAAGCCCGGCCGTCAGGCCTCGAGCTGCCGGGTGACCGGGTCGATCTGGCGGCGTGCCGGCGTCCTGCCCAGGGCCCAGAAGATCGCGAGGGCGGCCGTCGTCGCGGCGACCGGGGCGACCCAGCCGCCGAGGTCGAAGGTCAGGGCGACCATCGCCGCCGCGGTCCACGCGGCCAGGAACCAGAGGGCTGCGAGCCCGATTCGTCGAACCATGCGGCGATCCTGACAGCGGTCGTGGCGTGCGTCGATGGCGGATTCGTACGCGTGACGGGCAGCCGATCGGGCCAGCGCCGACCGGCCGAGGAGTAGGCTCTCGGGAGAGCGGGCGCACGCGCCACCGTCACGGTCGTGGTCCGCGCCAGAGGTGAGATCGGATGTCCGCCCAACCCGTGCAACCCCCGGCCGTCTCCACGCCCAGGCGCGTCGCCACCGTCGGCGGCCAGGCGCTCGGCGTGGTGGGAGCCGTCGTCTGCGTCGTGCTCATCGTCGTCGTGCTCCTCGGCCGTGGCTGGGCCATCGACCAGGTGGACTCGGTGTCGGCGAGCATCGACGCCCAGCTGGCGCGGGTCCCGCCGCTCCTGTCGCAGGCGGACACCGCCGTGACCAACGTGCAGGCGAAGGTGTCCGTCGTGAGCGACGCCGCGACGGCCGTCGCGAGCATGCCCAGCCCGGCGCCCGGCCTGCGGGAGGCGTTCCAGTCGGCGATCGCCGCCGTCTCCGACCGCTACCTGCCGCTCCGTGCGAGGTACGCGGAGGCGAGGGCGAACGTCGTGTCCACGATCGACCGGCTGGAGACCCTGGACCGTATCGTGCCCGGCATCACGATCCCGACGGGCCCC
>JAICUV010000043.1 GCA_025935655.1 Chloroflexota bacterium
GGCCGACCGTCGACAGCAGCTCGCGGACCCGCTCGCGGCGCGACTCCTTGGTGCCCACGTTGTGCACGTCGAGCGGCTCGCCGACGGTGTTGCCGGCCGTCATCCGCGGGTTGAGCGACGCGTACGGGTCCTGGAAGATCATCTGGAACCGCCGGCGCAGCCGCTGGAGGTCCTTCCCGTCCACCGTCGAGATGTCGGTGCCGTCGAACAGGATCGAGCCCTCGGTCGGCTTGTACAGCCGCACGATCGCGCGGCCCGTGGTGCTCTTGCCGCACCCGGACTCGCCCACGAGGCCCAGGGTCTCGCCGCGCCGGAGCTCGAACGAGACGCCGTCCACCGCCCGCACGTCGCCGATGTGACGCTCGATCAGCAGGCCCTCGGTGATCGGGAACCAGACCTTGAGGTCGCGGACGGCCAGCAGCGGCGTGCCGTCCGCGCGCGCCGCGGCCTTGCCGGCTCGGGCGATCGGCTCCGCGGTCACGCCGGTCCCTCCCCGTCCGGATGACCCGCGATCGCCGCGAGCGACGCCAGCTCGTCCAGCTGGCCGGCGGGCGCGGGCGCCGGCGTGTGCCCCGCACGCGTCGGACGACCGGCATCGGCCTCGTCGCGGGTGGGCGGGTTGTGGCACGCGATGAGGTGGGTCGCCCCCTGGCCGGTCGCGACGACGGCCACGCCCGGCACGAGGGGCGCCAGGGCCGGGTTGTCGGTCCAGCATGCCTCGAGGCGCCACGCGCAGCGGGGCGCGAACGGGCAGCCGGTCGGGGCGTTGCGCATGTCGGGCGGCCGGCCCTCGATCGGGATCAGCGGCTCCCCCTCCCGGTCGTCCACCCGGGGCATCGAGTGGAGCAGGCCCACCGTGTACGGGTGGGACGGCGTCTCGAACAGGTCGCCCGTCGTCGCGGTCTCCACGATGAAGCCCGCGTACATGACGTTGATCCGGTCGGTCATCCCGGCCACGACGCCGAGGTCGTGGGTGATCAGGATCAGCGACGTCCCGGTCTCGGTCGTGAGCCGTGAGATCAGCTCCAGCACCTGGGCCTGGATGGTCACGTCGAGGGCCGTCGTGGGCTCGTCCGCGATCATCAGCTTCGGCTCCAGGGCCAGCGCCATCGCGATCATCACGCGCTGCCGCATGCCGCCCGAGAACTGGTGCGGGAAGCTCTTGAGGCGCTTCTCCGGCTGCGGGATGCCCACCATGCCCAGCAGCTCCACCGCGCGGGCCCGCGCCTCGTTCTTGGACAGCTTCCGGTGCGCGACGATCGTCTCGATCATCTGCTCCTCGACGGTGAGCACCGGGTTGAGGCTGGTCATCGGGTCCTGGAAGATCATCGCGATGTCGCGACCGCGGATCTCGCGCACGTCGGACTCGTCCATCCGGACGAGGTCCTGGCCGTCGAACGAGACCGTGCCGCCCTCGATCCGGCCGGCGGGCTTGGGGAGCAGGCGGATGATCGCGAGGTTGGTCACGCTCTTCCCGCAGCCCGACTCGCCCACCAGGCCCAGGCGCTCGCCACGGGCGACGTCGAACGAGATCCCGTTGACGGCGTGGATGGTGCCGTCGTGGGTGCGGAACCGGACGATGAGGCCGCGGACCTCGAGCAGCGGCTCGGGCACCGAGGACCGGGTGGGCGGCGGCGCCGCCAGGGTCCCGGTCATCGCTTGAGCCTCGGGTCCAGCGACTCGCGCAGGCCGTCGCCCAGCAGGTTGAACCCGATGGCGCTGATGACGATCGCCGCGCCGGGGAAGAACACGAGCCACGGGGCGGACTGCAGGAAGCGCCGGGCGTCCGTGAGCATGGTCCCCCACTCCGGCGTCCGCGGATCGGGCGGCCCGAGGCCCAGGAAGCCGAGGCCGGCGATGTCGATGACCGCGGTCGCGAGGACCAGCGTCGCCTGGACGATGAGCGGCGTGAGGGCGTTGGGCATCATGTGCCGCGTCAGCACCCGGCCGCCGCCCGCACCCACGGAGCGCGCCGCGATGACGTAGTCGGACTCCCGCAGCGCCAGCAGGGACCCCCGCAGGATGCGCGCGAAGATCGGCGCGTAGGTCACCGCGACGGCGAGCGTGATCTGCCACAGGCCGCGGTCGAGCCACGCGATGATGCCGATGGCGAGCAGGATCCCGGGGATCGAGAGCAGGACGTCCGTGCTGCGCATGAGGACGGCGTCGACCTTGCCCCCGAGCCCGCCCGCGAGCGCGCCCAGGAGCACGCCCATGATGAGCGCCATGACCACGGCGCCGACGCCGACGACGAGGCTGATCTGCGCGCCGTAGAGGATCCGGCTGAA
The DNA here is from genome assembly GCA_025935655.1 of Chloroflexota bacterium. GTDB lineage: Bacteria > Chloroflexota > Limnocylindria > Limnocylindrales > CSP1-4 > CAIXZV01. Next base: position 2,289 of record JAICUV010000043.1, read on the forward strand.
CTGGTCGCGTCCCTGGACGTCCGTGCCCATGATGTGCTCGGCCGAGGGCGGCAGCAGCCGGTTCGACAGCTCGCCCTCCAGCGGCCCGTAGGGCGCGATCACCGGGGCGAGGATCGCCGCACCGACGAACAGGACGATGCACACCACGCCCAGCATCGCCGGCTTGTTGCGCAGGAGCCGCCGCCAGGCGTCGGACCACAGCCCGCGGCTTGCGCGGCGCTCGGCGACGGGCGTGACGGTCGTGGCGGGGGCGGTCATCGATTGGTCCCTTCGCTCACGAGTACCGGATCCGCGGGTTGAGGTAGGCGTAGCTCAGGTCCACGAGCAGGTTCACCACGAGGAAGATGAGCGCGAAGATGAGGATCGACGACTGGATGATGAGGTAGTCCCGGTTCTGGATCGCGTCCACCACGTAGCGGCCGACGCCGTTCCAGGCGAACACCGTCTCGGTGAGGACGGCGCCGGCGAGCAGCCCGCCGACCTGGAGGCCGATGACGGTCACCACCGGGAGCCAGGCGTTGCGCATGATGTGGCGCGAGTCGACCCGCTTCTCCTTGAGGCCCTTGGCGCGGGCCGTCCGGACGTAGTCCTCGTTGGTGACGTCGAGCACGGCGGCCCGCGTGATCCGGGTGATGATCGCGAGCGGGATGGTGCCCAGGGCGATCGCCGGCAGGACCAGGTGGCGCAGCGCGTCCACGAACAGGTCCGGCCGCCCGGCGAGCAGCGTGTCGATGAGCATGAAGCCCGTCGGGGTCTCCAGGCGCACCGCCGCGCGCGGGTCGATCCGTCCCTGCGTGGGCAGCCACTCGAGCTGGACCGCGAAGATGTAGACGAGGGTGAGGGCGAGCACGAACACCGGGATGCTCACGCCGAACAGGGAGATGATCGTCACGCTGCCGTCGATGAGGCCCTGCGTGTGGCGCGCGGCGAGCCGCCCGAGCGGGATGCCCAGTGCGACCGCGAACACCATCGCGGCGACCGCGAGCTCGATGGTCGCCGGGAACCGCACCCCGAACTCCGTGAGGAACGGCTTGTTGTTGATGATCGACGCCCCGAAGTCGAGGTGCAGCAGCTTGCCCAGGTAGTGGATGTACTGCAGCCACAGCGGGTCGTTGAGGCCCAGGTTCTCGCGCAGCCGGTTGCACGACTCCACCGAGGCGTGCTGCCCGAGGATCGAGCGGCAGGGGTCGCCGGGGATCAGGTGCACGAACGCGAACAGGATGATCGACAGCCCGAACAGGACCGGGATCGCCGCGAGCAACCGCCGAATCGTGTACTTGAGCACGTCCGCCTGCCTGAGAGGGGGATGGGAGTCAAGGGCCGGTGGGTCGCCCCGGAAGCTCGCGCATCCGGGGCGCCTACCGCGGGTCTCGAGATGACGCCCGGGGACCGGGCGTCATCTCCGGCGTGGACCGCCTAGCGGTCGAGCCAGACCGAGTTCAGGTACTCGTTGAGACCGCCGCTGCCGACGAAGCCCTTGACGTCCGCGCGTGCGGCCGCCGGGGGCGTCGAGGAGACGAGCGGGACGGTGGGGATGTCGGCACGGATGAGATCCTGCGCCTTCTCCCAGAGGGTCTTGGCGGTCGCCTCGTCGGTCGCGGCGAGCGCGTCAGCCATGGTCTTGTTGAGCTCGTCGTTCTTGTACGCGAACTCGGTGGACGGCTTCCCGTCGACGTAGTTGAAGAACGCCGTGCGGAGGAAGTTGTCCGGGCCGGCCCAGTCGCAGGTCCAGCCGATGAGCCAGGCCTCGTACTTGCCGGCGAACTCCGCGTCGAGGTAGTCGGGGTTCCACGTCGCCGTGTCCGGCTTGATCGTGAAGCCGACGGCCTCGAGGTCGCGGCTGATCGCCTCGAAGATGCCCTTCGGATCCGGCATGTACGGACGGGTGACGTCCGACGGGTACCAGAAGTCCAGGGTCAGGTCCGTCTCGCCGGACTCGGCGATGAGGGCCTTGGCCTTCTCGGGATCGTAGGTCGGCAGGTTCTCGGCCTTGTAGTACTGGGTGCCGGGCGGCATCCAGTTGTCGGCCGGGACGCCCTGGCCCGCGTAGAACGCGTCGATCAGCGCCTGCTTGTTGATCGCGTAGGCGATCGCCTCGCGGATCTTCGGGTTCGCCGCCAGCCGGTGGGTCTGGTTGAGGCCGAGGTGGAACAGGTTGCACGAGGCCCCACGGTCGATGACCTGGAGGTCCTTGTTGGACTGCACGGCCGCGATGTCGATCGGGGCGATCGTCTGCGCGAGGTCGATCTCACCGGTGCTGAGGCCGTTGAGGCGCTGGGCCTCCTCGGCGACCGGCTTGAACACCACCTCGTCGACGTGGGCCATCGCATCGGCGTTCCAGTACTCCGGGTTCTTCTCGATCGTGACGTTGTCGCCGATCGTCCAGGACTTGAACTTGAACGGGCCGGTGCCGACCATCGCGCCGTCGCCGCCCTGGGCGTACGGGATCTGGGTGACGTCGGTCACGGAGTTGTCGGCCTTGCCCGCCTTCAGCGCCGTGGGGCTGCTGATGGTGAACGGGGTCAGGGTCTGGCTGAGCAGGAAGCTCGAGACCGGCGACTTCAGCGTGATCACGAACGTGCTGGCGTCCGGGGCGTCGGTCGAGGCGATGTTCGACCCGGCTCCGTAGCCGCCGAACACGGCGCCCGCGTAGTAGCTGTAGTCCTGCAGCTCGCTGGGGAATGCCAGCCAGCGGTCGTAGTTGTACTTGACCGCCGCCGCGTCGAGGTCCGTGCCGTCGTGGAACTTCACGCCCTGGCGGACCTTGAACGTGTAGGTCAGGCCGTCGGGGGAGACCTCCCAGCTCTCGGCCAGCGCGGGCTGGAGCTCGCCGGTCGTGCCCGGCTTGAGCGTGACGAGGCCTTCCATGACGTTCTGCATCACGTAGGACGTGTTGCTGTCGTCGATGAGGGCCGGGTCGGTGCGCTTGATGTCGCCGGGGATGGCCACGACGAGCGTGCCACCCTCCTTGATGCCACCTTCCGCCGACGGCGCGGCAGACGTGCCGGGCGCGGCGCTTGCCGGCGTCCCGGACGTCGGCGCGTTCGTGGCCGTGGAGCCACCGCACGCGGCGACGATGATCGCGCCAGCGGCAAGCAGCGTCCCGATTCGAACTCGGGCCATAGATACTCCTCCTCCAGCCGGAACGTGGCGCCCGAAGGTCGCCAGACGGCCGGCCCGGCTGCCGGTTGTCCGTCGGTTTGCCGGTGCATGATACTCACCCTACGGCGTTCCGCCCGCTCCGGGTTCGCACAACGACGTCGGCCCGATCGCCGCACGCGCCGGGCGCCACCGTCCCGGCACCGGGTCGGACGCCCCGTCCGGTGCTAGGCTGGCCCCGCCGGCCGCGCGAGCGGCCCGTCCGATCCTCCCGCCGCCGAAGCCAGCCGGAGCCGCCACCCGATGAGGATCCCGCGCGGGGCGCTGCCCGCGCTCGCCGCCATCGCGCTCATCGCCGGTGCCTGTGGCGGAGATCCCGTGGCCACCCCCTCGCCGAGCCCGATCGTGTCGCCCGCGGCGACGGCGACACCGGGGAGCACCGTGATCCCGTTCGCGCCCGCGCCGTTCCCGGCCGACGGCACCGCCTGCGGGACGCCGGGGTACGCCGGCCGGCTGGGCCGGATCGAGGCCGTCGACGCGACCACGATCCAGTTCACCCTGTGCGCACCGGACGGGGCGTTCCTCGCCCGACTCGCGCATCCGGCGCTGGACATCCTCGACAGCTCGTCCATCGAGCGCCTGGCGGTCGATCCCGGCGCCACCACCCTGGCGGGCACGGGCCCGTACCGGATCGACCGCTGGGTCCCGGGGGAGAACGTCGCCCTCGCGCGCGTCGACGCGAAGGCCAGCGACGTCGCCCGGTCGCCGCTCGTCGTGCTCACCTGGGACGGAGACCCGGCGGTCCGGACCTCGTCCCTCACCGAGGCGACCGTCGATGGCATCGACGCGCCCGGTCCCGCGGAGCTCGACCAGATCGCGACCCTCCCGGAGCTCGTCGTCACCCCGCGACCGGGCATGGCCACGGCGATCCTCGCGTTCGGGTCCGGCCCGGCGTTCGCCGGCGCGCGCGTCCGCCGGGCCATCGCGGGCGCGATCGACCGCGCGACGCTCACGGCGACCGCGTTCCCGGCCGGCTCGCTCGTGCCGACGCACCTGACGCCCTGCATCGTGCCCGGCGCGTGTGGCGGCCGGGCGTGGTACGACTTCAACGCGCCGGCGGCGAGCGCCGTCCTCGCGGATGCGTCGTTCGACCTCGAGCGGACGTACCCGCTCCACGTCCCGGACGCGCCCCTGCCGGGGCTCCCGGACCCGCTCGGGGCCGCGCAGGCGGTGAAGGACCAGCTGGCGGCAAACATCGGGCTCACCACCGAGATCGACGTCATGCCGGCCGCCGACTTCCGGGCGGCGGCCGCGGCGGGCCGGCTCGACGGGCTCTACCTCGACGGCATCGCGTCGTCCGTCGCCGATGCCAGTGGCTTCCTCGAGCCGGTGTTCGGCGACGGCGTCCGCACGACGCCCGCGAGGCGCGCGAGCGGCGTGACGACGGCCCTCGTCGCGGCGGCGGCGACAGCCGACCCGGAGGCCCGCGCCGCGGCGATCGGGCGGGCCAACACCGCGATCCGGAGCAGCGCGGTCGTCGTGCCGCTCGCCCATCCGGGCTCGGTCGTCGCGTTCCGGAACGATGTCGATGGCGTCGCCACGTCGCCGCTCGGGCTCGACCCGCTCGGCGCCGCAACGCCCGGAGACCGCCCGCAGCTCGTGTTCCAGCAGGCCGCGGAGCCTGCCGGGGCGTGGTGCGGCGACCAGCCGTCGTTCGACGCCTACCGGCTGTGCGGCCTGGTGTTCGAGGGCCTGTACGGGTTCGCGGCGGGCGCCCTCGAGCCGCAGCCCCGCCTCGCCCGGGCATGCACCGCCGACGCGACCGCGACGGTCTGGACCTGTCGGCTACGGTCCGGCGTGACGTTCGGCGACGGATCGCGCGTGGACGCGGGCGACGTCCTGGCGACGTTCGTCGCGCAGTGGGACGCCGCGGGGCCGATCCGGAGCGCGGCGGCCCCGGGAGCCTTCGCCGCGTGGGACGAGCTGTTCGGCGGGCCGGTGAACGCGGGCGGCTGAGCGCCCCTACTTGACGAGCACGCGCTGCATCAGCAGCGCCGGCTCCACCAGCGGACCGATCGCGCGCCGCGCCGCCTCGTAGGCGTCGGTTCCCTTCGCGAGGCGCTCGACGCCCGCGGTGAGGCCGGCGCTGTCGCCGGCCTTGATGGCGTCGCGGATGCCCTGCGCCCCCGCGAGCATGTCCGGGAACGCCGCGTCGTACGCCTTCGCGGCCTCCGCGGTCACGGGATAGTCGCGGATGCGGTCCACCTGGGGCTCGAGCCGGGTGATGAGCGTCGCGAGGCCGTCGGCGGCGCCCCACATCGCCTGCAGGTCCTCGTACGCCGCGGCCGCGCCGAGGTCCGCCCCGGCGGCCTTGATCTCGAGGTCGGCCTTGCCCAGGATGACCACCGCCTCCACCACCCCGCCCGGCCACGGCGTCGGCGACGGGCCCCCGGCCTCGTCACTGGCCCCGGCCGAGCCGGACACGGCGGGTGACCCGGCGGGCGTCGATGACGCCGACGGCGCGAGGGAGCCCGTCGCCGCGCCGCACGCGGCGACCAGCAGGCCCACCAGGAGCACGATGGCGATGAGCGGTGCACCCCGGTCCGGCGCCGCGCGCCGCACGACCGGCGTCACTCTTCCTCGGCAGCCGCCGCGACGACGGCCGGGCTCTCGGCCTCGGCCTGGGCAACCGTCGACTGGCTGATCTCGTCCGCCCAGTGGCACGCCACCCGGTGGCCCGCCTCGTCGCCGAACTGGACGAGCTGCGGCTCCACCGTGGAGCAGTTCTCCGGGTTGCCGAGGCGTTCGCGCAGCCAGCAGCGCGTGTGGAACCGGCAGCCGGACGGCGGGGCCGCCGGCGACGGCACGTCGCCCTTGAGCACGAGGCGCTTCTTGCGCCGCCGGGGATCCGCCTCCGGGATCGCGGACAGGAGCGCCACCGTGTACGGGTGGCGCGGGTTCTGGTACAGCTGCTCGACCGTGCCGATCTCCGCGATCTTGCCCAGGTACATGACCCCGACGCGATCCGAGAAGTACTGCACGACCGAGAGGTTGTGGCTGATGAACAGGTAGGTCAGGTTGAGGTCGCGCTTGAGGTCCAGGAGCAGGTTCAGGACCTGGCTCTGGATCGAGACGTCGAGCGCGGACACGGGCTCGTCGGCGACGATGAAGTCCGGGCCGAGCGCGAGCGCCCGCGCGACGCCGATGCGCTGCCGCTGGCCACCCGAGAACTCGTGCGGATAGCGCCGGCTGTACTCGCGGCGCAGGCCGACGAGCTCCAGCGCGTCCTCCACGCGCTTGTCGCGCGCCTTGCGGTCCGACAGTCCCTGCGACAGGAGCCCCTCGCCGATGATGTCCGAGACGGGCATCCGCGGGTTGAGCGACCCGAACGGGTCCTGGAAGATGATCTGCATCCGGCGCCGCAGCGGACGCATGTCGTCCGGGTCCACGTCCGCCAGCTCGTACCCGTCGAAGACCACCCGCCCGTCGGTGGACGGCGTGAGCTGGATGACGGTGCGGCCGAGGGTCGTCTTGCCGCAGCCGGACTCGCCGACGAGGCTGAACGTCTCGCCGGGCATGATCTCGAAGTCCACGCCATCGACGGCATACACGGTGCCGATCTGGCGTCGCAGGACGCCGCCGTAGATCGGGAAGTGCTTCTTGAGCCCCTGCACGGACAGGAGCGGCATGCCCGGCGCGAGCGGCTCCGGGGACGCGACGTCCGTCGCCGTGATGGCGGTCGTGACCGCGTGCGACGGCGAGGTGACCGTGTCGGCGGCCGCGGCCGCGAGCGCCGTCGGCGTCGCCGTCGCCGCCACCGTCAGCGGCGCCGAGATCGGCCGGGCACCGGACTCCTCGGGCCGGAGCTGGTGCTCCTTCGTGCCGTCGAACCAGCGCGCGCCACGGGCCAGCTGCCACGTGGCGGCGAGGGCCACGATGAACGGGATCGACAGCAGGAGCTGGGCGAAGAAGATGCTGTTGGGCTCGGACAGCAGTCGGCTCATCACCACGATGAGGTAGCCCAGGACGACGCTCAGCACGATCGCGGCCCCGATCGCCAGCAGGAAGGCGAGCTTCGTCCGCGCGGCGGTGAAGCGCACGATCGCCCACAGCACGACCGCGAGCGGGATCGTGATCGCGGCGACGACGGGGAGCGCGGACGCGGCCCCCTTGATGCCGATGAGCACGCCCAGGACCAGGATGAACAGCACGCTGATCCCGAAGCCACCGACCGTCATCAGCAGGGCGCGCCCGTTGCGGATGGCGCGCGGCGGCCGGCGGCGGAGGCGGTGATGGACCACGGGCTCGGCCACGGGCGCGGCCCCGATCGTGGTGGTCATGCGTTGCCGATCCTGTCGGGTGCACCGCTGAGCCGACGGCCCATGGTGAGGTTCTGCTGGTGCTGGGCGATGGCCGCGTCACGACGGGCGGTCGCCTCGGCCAGGTGGAGGTGGCAGCGGGCGACCCGCCCGCTCGGTCCGGACGGATACAGCTCGGGCGCCACCTCGCGGCAGGTCTCCCAGCGGTACGGGCAGCGCGGCTCGAAGCGGCAGGCCGGCGGCAGGTGGAAGGGCGACGGGACGACACCCTGGATCGCGGAGAGGCGGCCGCCGCGCTTCTCCACGGTGGGGATCGACTCGATCAGGCCCATCGTGTACGGCATCCGCGGCTCGACCAGCACCTCCTCGACGGTGCCCTGCTCCACGATCTGGCCGGCGTACATCACGACCACGTTGTCCACCATCTCGGCGACGACGCCCAGGTCGTGGGTGATCAGCATCAGCGCCGCGCCCGTGCGCTGCTGGATGGCCTTGAGCAGCTCCAGGATCTGTGCCTGGACGGTCACGTCGAGGGCGGTGGTGGGCTCGTCCGCGATGAGCAGCTTCGGCTCGCACGAGAGCGCCATGCCGATGACGACGCGCTGGCGCATGCCGCCCGACAGCTCGTGCGGATACTGCTTCGCGCGCCGCTCGGGGCTCGGGATGCCGACGAGCCGGAGCATCTCGATGGCCCGGTCGCGGGCCTCCCGGTCCTTGACCTTCATGTGGAGCTTGACCTGCTCCGCGATCTGGTCTCCCACGGTGAACACCGGGTTCAGGCTGGTCAGCGGCTCCTGGAAGATCATCGCCATCTCGTTGCCGCGGAGATGGCGCATCTCCTTCTCGGGCATCGAGAGGACTTCCTTGCCGTCGAACCAGATCTCGCTCCCCGCGCCGATCTCGGCCGGCGGGATGTCCAGCAGGCGCATGATCGTGAGCGCGGTGACGCTCTTGCCCGAGCCGGACTCGCCGACGATGCCCAGGGTCTGTCCCCTGCCGAGCGAGAAGCTGATGTCGTCGACGGCGGGGACGGTCCCGTCCATGACCTTGAAGTAGGTCCTGAGGTTGCGGACCTCGACGAGGACGTCGTCGGGCGGCGGCGCCCCGAGGCCGGGGCGCACGGTAGCTGTCTCGGTCATCCTCGGGACCTCGGGTCGAACGCGTCGCGCAATCCGTCACCGACGAAGTTGACCGCGAGGACCGTCACGATGATCGCGAGCCCGGGGAACAGCGGCCACCACCAGTTGCCCTGGGTGATGAACTGCAGGCCACCCGAGAGGATGTTGCCCCACGTGGGCGAGGTCGGGTCGACGCCGAACCCGAGGAAGGACACAAACGCCTCCGAGATGATGTTGCCTGCCACGAGCAGCGACGCCACGACGACGATGGGGCTGAACGCGTTGGGCAGGATGTGGCGGAAGATGATCCGGCGATCGCGGACGCCGACGGCGACCGCGGCCTCGACGAACTCGCGTTCCCGGATCGAGAGGAACAGCGATCGCACGAGGCGCGCGACGCCCATCCACGAGAACAGCCCGAAGATCACGATGACCGTCGAGACGGTGCCGTTGCCCAGGAACTTGCTCGCGACGAGGATCACGAACAGCGTCGGCAGGCTCAGCATGACGTCCACGAAGCGCATCAGCAGGTTGTCGACGATGCCGCCGGCGAACCCGGCGATGGCGCCGACGAAGGTGCCGATGAACACGCCGATCGCCATGCTCGAGAAGCCGATGAGCAGCGATGTCCGGGCGCCGTTCACGACGAGCGTGAACACGTCGCGCTGGAGGCCGCCGGTCTCGCCCATCGGACGGCCGATGGCGGGCGGGCGGCCGGCCGACACGATCTCGTCGGGCCGCGGGATGTCGGTGAAGCTGAACGGCAGCAGGACGGGGCCGATGATCGCCACACCCAGCAGGATCGCGATCATCCCGAGGCCGATGAGCGCCAGCTTGTGCTTGCGGAACTTCCGCCAGGCCAGCTGCCACTGGTTGAGCGACTTGAGGCCGACCTCGTAGTCCTCTGCCGCGGTCGGGTCGGGGTCGATGACCTCCGCCGCCTGCTGGCCGGCGCTTTCGATGTTCTGGGTCATCCTGGACCTCAGTACTTGATGCGGGGATCGACGATCCCGTAGGCGATGTCGGCGAGGAGGTTCGCGAACACCACGAGGACCGAGGTCACCAGGAGGACGCCCATGAGGATCGGGTAGTCGAACTCACGCGTCGCGTCGATGGTGAGCTTGCCGATGCCCGGCCACGAGAAGATCGTCTCGGTCACGATCGCGCCCGTGAACAGGAACGGGATCTCGAGCCCGATGTTCGTGATGACCGGCAGCAGGGCGTTGCGCAGCGCGTGCTTGAAGTTGACGACTCGGGCGGGCAGGCCCTTCGCCTTCGCCGTCCGGACGTAGTCCTGGCCCAGCGACTCCAGCATGCTCGCGCGGACGAACCGGCTGTCACCGGCGATGTTGACGACGACGAGCGTCACGACCGGCAGGATCAGGTGCTTGCCGATGTCGCCGATGGCCGCCAGCGGGTTCGAGCCAAAGTACTCCCAGTACTTGTCCGACCCGAACGGCGGCGAGCTGCGGGTATCCGTCATCCCGCTGGCCGGCAGCCAGTGCAACGTGCCCGCGAAGATGAAGATCAGCATGATGCCGAGCCAGAACGTGGGCATCGCGAACCCGACGTAGGAGAACACGGTCGCCGCGTTGTCGAACAGGGAGTAGCGGTGGATGGCCGCGTAGACCCCCAGCACGATCGCGATGCTGAGCCAGACCACGAGCGCGACGCCCGCCAGGATGAACGTCGGGAGGGCGGCCCGCACGATGCGGTCGCTCACCTTCTCGCCGGAGTTGATCGAGTAGCCGAAGTCGCCGTGGAGCACGCCGTTGGTGGCGCCGCTCAGGGCCTCGGGGAGGAAGTTGGGGAGGCCCGTGGGGCCGATGAACGCGGCCGGGACCGGGAGCGAGCCGAGGAAGGTGCCCTGGGTCTCGGGATTGCAGAACCCCATCCACCGGCAGTACTGGATCGGGATCGGCTGGTCCAGGCCCCAGGCCTGCTTGAACTTCTCCCGCATCTCGTTCGTGATGCGGGGGTTGTTCGCGAACTTCGCGGTGGGTCCTCCTGGCGCGGCGAGGAGGATCCCGTACACGACGATCGTGATCCCGAACAGGACGGGGATCGCCTGGAGCACGCGTCGGATCACGAATTTGGTCATCGGCGTTCGGCCTCAGCCCGAGTGTCGTTGGATTGGATGGATGCTGCTATATCGGGATACCGCCCGAGGCGGCATACAGGTTGCGCGGAAGGTACACCCGCAGGCGCGTGTCGCGCAGGGCGTGACCGATGGTCAGGCCGCGGGCAGCGGACGGGGCGTCCGGAGTGTCCGGACGCCCCGTCGATCGCTACAGGTTCAGGAGCAGAGCCGGAGGCTTACTGCCGGACGAACCAGTCCTCACCGTTCCAGGTCGAGCCGACCTGCGTGCCGTTGGCAAAGTAGTTGCCGACGCGCGGGTTGGCGAGCTCGACGTTCTTGCGGTAGTACAGCGGGATCTCGACCGTCTGCTCGACGTACGCCTTCTGGAAGGCGGCCATCGCGTCACGGATGATCGAGAAGTCGACGTTGTTCTTGACGTCGTCAAGCGCCTTGTCGACGGTCGCGTCCTTGACCTGGGCGTCGTTGGCGCCATCGGGCCGGAACTGGCTGCTGTGGTAGCTGAAGTAGTTGCCCAGCGGATCGATCGACGAGCTGAAGGCGTGCTCAGCCACGTCGAAGTTGCTGCGGGCAAGGATGCACGGGGTATCGACGGTCCCCTCGTTGTAGTCGGCGAAGATGTCCGACGGCGCGACCGGGTTGATCACGCTGTCGATGCCGACCGCCTTCAGCCAGGAGCTGATGAGCGCGAGGGTGTCCTGCCGGACCTGGCGGGTCGTGGTGCAGAGCTCGATCTTCGCGGCGGTGCCGTCCTTCTCGACGATCCCGTCGCCATTCGTGTCCGTCCAGCCGCCGTCGGCCAGGATCTGCTTGGCCTTCTCCGGATCGAAGGTGGCCGGGGTCTGGTCAGCGTAGAACCACGCCGACGGGCTGATGTTCGTGTTCGCGACCTGGGCGTTGCCGCCGAGCAGGCGCGTGTTGATCTCGTTCTTGTCGATCGCGAAGGCGATGGCCTCGCGGATCGCCGGGTCGGCCGCCGGGCAGCCGGGACCACGGTCCTGGACCGCCGCGTTGCGCGAGCAGCCACCGGTGCCCTTGGCCGTGTCGACGGCGTCGGCCGGCGACCAGTTCGGGCGGAGGAACTCGTACAGGAGGGCGGGGATGGCGGCGACCTGCTCGCCGAGGTCCTGGACCTTCGGCAGGTCGGAGTCGGCCAGGTCGAACGCGATGTCGATCTCGCCGTTCCGGAAGCCCGCGATCATCGCGTCCGGATCGCCGTACCACTTGAACACGATGGTGTCCAGGTTGGCCGGCTTGCCGGTGCGGGGGTTCGCGTAGTTGTCATTCCGGGCGAGACGGAGCTCGGCCTGCGGCGTGACGGACTCGTACTTGAACGGGCCCGGGACCGGGAGGTTGGCGATGTCGCCGGGGGCGAAGCCGACGCCCTTGACCTGGTCCGCGATCGGGATCTTCGAGAGGTAGTGGCGGGGCAGCGGCGCGACCGCGAGGGTCAGGTAGCCCTCGTAGACCTTGCCGAAGTGCCAGATCATGTCCGTGTCGGACGCGCACTCGAAGTTGGTGATGTCTTCCCAGCCGGCGGTGATGACACCGACGTTGTTCTTGTCCATCACCCACTCATAGGCGTACTTGAAGTCGTCGCAGGTGAGCGGCTCACCGTCGGACCACTTCAGGCCGTCCCGGAGCTTCCAGGTGACGGTCATGGCGTCGCCGCCCTGGCCGACCGTGACGCCACCGTTGTCGGTGGTCGGGATCGGCTCCGCCGCGAGCTGCGGCGCGTACTTGAAGTCGGACGTGATGGTCAGGAGGCTGTGCCACACCAGCGAGGCGACGTTGGCCTCGGTGACCTGACCCAGGTAGTACGGGTTGAACTGGGTCGCTTCCTGCCAGTCGCCGATGATCACGGTGCCGCCGCTCGTGCCCTCTTCGGGCGCGTACGAGGTACCGAACAGGTCGACCGGGCCCTGGGCTGCGTTCGACTGGGACGGGTTGGCCGACTGGGCCGGGGTGCTCTCGGCCGGTGCCGTCGTCGGCGCCGGGGTGGTCGTGCTGGTGCCGCCGCATGCTGCGACCAAGATGGCCGCGCCTGCGAACAGGCCCACCAGTTTCCGCATCAAGGCTCCTCCAAGCTGCGTGGGGTCCTGGGATTGACTGCTCCCTCGCAGGTCCATGGCCGCACGTTCCTGCCGTTGGACCGGGAGTGACCGGACGTCGGGTCGGGAATGATGCGCACACGCGCATGCACGGCTGCCATCGGGCTGCGTTCGGGCAAAGATCGCTTACCGCCGGACGGGTGTCAAATCATCGACTGAGGGGTCGGGCCGTCTCGCGGTCCCGGCGTCTCAGCGGGGTCTGAACGCGCGCGGCGTGGCGTCGGTCGAGGCCACCTCCTTCCAGGGCCTGAGGAGGCCCTCGGGGTACCTGGGCGGAACGGTGCTCACGGCGGAGAACGACGGGTGGTCGGGCTCCGCCGCGATTCGGGACTCTGCGAGCCGCCACGTGGCGACCACCGCGGTCCGGGAGGGTTCGAAGACGTCGTCCGTGGACCGCACCGTGGTGCCGGTCCGCGGGACGACGACGAGGGCCGCGATCGCGGCGCCGGTGAGCAGGCCGCCCAGCTGGAGCCGGAGGGACCAGCCGGTGCGTCGCGGCGCGGCGAGCGCGGTGACGCTGGACCGGGGGGGCGCCGGGACCGGCGCGGCGCGCAGCTCGCGACCCGCGCGACGCAGGGCGGCGACGGTCAGCGCGAGCTCCGTGAGGTCACGCTCGCAGGCGTCGCACGCCGACAGGTGGTCGAGCGCGGCCGCGGTCTCCGGCCCACGCTCGCCATGGGCGACGAGCGCCTCCAGGCTGGCACGGTGGGGTCTGCAGGCGCGAGCCAGCGCGATCACGAGCCACCGGCCTCGACGACGTCCACCTCCGGGAAGGCCACCTCACCCCAGGCGCCACCGAACCGGCGGTCGGCGCTCAGCCGGACCCGCAGGTCGCGCAGGGCATGGTGGATCCGGCTCTTGACGGTGCCCAGCGGGAGCTCGAGCGCGTTCGCCGTCTCCTGGAGCGACCGACCCTCGAGGTAGTACAGGATCACGACCGCCTGGTGCTTCGGGGACAGGCCCGCGATGCCCTCGCGCACGATCTGCCGCAGCTCCGTCCACTCGGCGCTCGTGTCGGGCTGGGCGCCCGCGTCCACCAGCCGCTCGGCCACGCCCTCGGTGACGGGCTCGCTCGGGAGCCGCCGGCGACCGAGGCGGGTGTAGCACAGGTTGAGCGCGACCTTGTGGAGCCACGGGAGCGGCGAGATGTCCGTGCGCAGCCGGCCGCGGTGCGTGTACGCCCGGCCGAACGTGTCCATGAGCACCTCCTCCGAGGCGCACGGATCACCGGTCAGCGCGAGCGCGGCCCGGTACACGGGGACGCGGTAGCGCTCGAACAGGGCGGCGAAGGCGTCCAGGTCGTCGTCTTCCGCCATCCGCCGGATGAGGTCCGCGTCCGGCGGATCGTAGCGAGGCCTGGTGCTGGTCTCACCGTTCAGCGGCTGGTCTCCATGCGCATGGTGCACGCTCCCTTGACCCACCATACGCCCCGGTCGTCGTGGGGGTTCATTCCGGCTCGGTACCGTCCGCGTGGCAGTGGCGGCCTCAGTCGGGACACGGCGTCTCGGCGCCGGTCATCCCGCGCCAGCGCAGGTTCGGCTGGCGGGCGGCGGTCGCCTCGTCGAGACGCTTGACCGGCGCGTCGTGCGGGGCGCCCTTCACGAGGTCGGGGTCCTCGCGCGCCTCGCGGGCGATCTCCAGGAGGGCGTCCGCGAACTCGTCGAGCGTCTCGAGCGACTCGGTCTCCGTCGGCTCGATCAGCATCCCCTCCTCGACCGTGAGCGGGAAGTAGATCGTGGGCGGGTGGAATCCCTTGTCGATGAGGCGTTTCGCGATGTCCAGCGTGCGCACGCCGCTCGCCGCCTTGATGCTCGCCGCGGAGGCGACGAACTCGTGCTTGCAGTGGCGCTCGAACGGGATGTCGTACGCCTCCCCCACCCGGTGCTTGAGGTAGTTCGCCGCGAGCACCGCGTCGTCGCTCACCTCGCGCAGGCCTGATGCCCCGTGGGCCCGGATGTACGCGTACGCGCGCACGAGGACGGCGCTGCTCGCGACGAAGCTGCGCATCCGGCCGATGGAGGCCGGCCGCTCGTCCGGCGTCTCCAGGCGGTAGCCGCCGTCGTCGGCGCGCACGACGCGCGGCGCGGGCAGGAACGGCACGAGGTGCGAACGGACGCCGACGGGACCCGCGCCCGGCCCGCCGCCGCCGTGCGGCGTGCTGAACGTCTTGTGGGTGTTGAAGTGCATGACGTCGAACCCGGCCTCGCCCGGCTTGAACCGGCCCAGGATCGCGTTGAGGTTGGCGCCGTCCATGTAGGCCAGGGCGCCCGCGGCGTGGGTCGCCTCGAGCAGCTCGCCCACCCGGCGCTCGAACAGCCCGAGCGTGGACGGGTTGGTGATCATGATCGCCGCCGTCTGCGGCCCCAGGGCGGCCTTGAACGCGTCGATGTCCACGCCGCCGTCCGGCGCCGACGGGATCGTGATCGTGCGGAAGCCCGCCATCGAGGCCGTGGCCGGGTTGGTCCCGTGACTCGAGTCCGGGACGAGCACCTCCTGGCGCGCCGTGTCCCCGCGGGAGCGGTGATAGGCGCGGACCATGAGGATCCCGGTCAGCTCGCCGTGCGCACCCGCGGCCGGCTGGAGCGTGACCGCGTCCATGCCGCTGATCTCGGCGAGGGCCGCCTCGAGCTCGAACAGGAGCTGGAGGGTGCCCTGCGCGACGGCGTCGGGCGCCATCGGGTGGAGGTTGGCGAAGCCGGGCAGGCGCGCGGCCCACTCGTTGAGCTTGGGGTTGAACTTCATGGTGCACGAGCCGAGCGGGTAGAACCC
>JAICUV010000074.1 GCA_025935655.1 Chloroflexota bacterium
CTCGGTGAGTCAAATCGAGGCTCCTCGTGCAGCGGCCGCCGCACAAACCCCGACTTCGCGCGCGGCTTCGTGCAGCCGACGGCGCGATCTGACTCGCACGTGAGTCAGGGGGCGCGGGACGGAGTCCGGCGTTCGCTTGGCCGAGTCCATAGGTCGCCTGGCCGACTCGAGTGGCCACATGACGTGCTCCAGCGACCACGTGCCGGAGCCCAGCGGCCGCGTTGCCTGCCTGGCCACGGCTAGCGGCGGACCGTCGCGAGGGCGGCGGCCTGCGCCGCGAACAGCTGCGCGAGGCCCGCGTTGGCGAGGTCGAGCAGCTCGTCCAATGACGCGCGGTCGAAGGGCTTCCCCTCCGCCGTGCCCTGGAGCTCGACGTAGGCGCCGGCGTCGGTGCCCACGACGTTGAAGTCGACCTCGGCCCGGGAGTCCTCGGAGTAGTCGAGGTCCAGGTACTTCACGCCGTCGATGATGCCGACCGACACCGCGGCCACGTGGCCGATGAGGTGGCGCTCCATGCCGTACGTCATGAGCGCCGCCGCGAGCGCGACGTAGCCGCCGGTGATGGACGCGGTCCGGGTGCCACCGTCGGCGACGATGACGTCGCAGTCCACGGTCACCGTGCGCTCGCCGAGCCGCGCCATGTCCACGACGCCACGCAGCGATCGCCCCACGAGCCGCTGGATCTCGTGCGTGCGGCCGCCGACCTTGCCCTTGGCGGACTCGCGCTCGGACCGCTCCGCGGTCGCCCGCGGCAGCATCTCGTACGTGCCGGTGACCCAGCCCGTGCCCTTGCCGCGGAGGTGCGGCGGGACGCGGTCCTCGATCGTCGCCGCGCACAGGACCTGCGTGTCGCCGAACCTGATGAGCGCTGACCCCTCGGCCCACTTCTGCACGCCCAGCGTGATCTCGATGGGGCGCAGGTCGGCGGGCCGTCGCCCGTCCGCCCGGACCACCCCCCGGTTGCCGATGCCGCCGTCGCCCGGCGCCCTGTTCCCGATCGTCATGCCGTCGCCTCCCGGCGCTCGTCCGCCTTCGCGGCGTCCCAGAGCGCATCCAGCTCCTCGAAGGAGAGATCTCGGAGGGCGACGCCTTGCGCGGCGGCCGCCAGCTCCACGTGCCGGAACCGCCGGCGGAACTTCTCGTTCGCGGCGCGCAGCGCCGCCTCGACCTCGATGCCCGACTTGCGCCCCACGTTGACGAGGACGAACAGCAGGTCGCCCAGCTCCTCGGTCCGATGCTCGAGCGTCTCCGCCTCGACGAGCTCGCCGACCTCCTCGCGCACCTTGTCCAGCACGCCGTCGATCGTCGGCCAGTCATAGCCGATGTTCGCGGCGCGGTCCTGCATCTCCTGGCTCGCGGCCAGCGAGGGGAGGGAGCGGCTGATCCCGTCGAGCGCGCTCTTCGCGGGCGCCGAGCCGTCCCCGGCCGCGGCCGCCTCCGCGCGCTCACCCGCCTTGATCCGCTCCCACTGGCGGCTCACGTCCGCCGCCGTCCGCGCCTCGCTCTCGCCGAACACGTGGGGGTGGCGGCGGACGATCTTGGACGCGATCGCCGCCCACACGTCGGTCATGTCGAACACGCCCTGCTCCGCGGCGAGCTGCGCGTGGAGGACGACCTGGAGCAGCAGGTCGCCCAGCTCCCCGGCGAGCTCGGGCGTGGCCCCGCCGGCGAGCGCGTCGTAGACCTCGTATGCCTCCTCGAGGAGGTGGTTGCGCAGCGACTCGTGGGTCTGCTCCTGGTCCCACGGACAGCCATCGGGCTCGCGGAGGCGAGCGGAGATCCAGGGCATCCCCCACGGGGAGGCGACGTCGGCCACGGGCGCCACGGGGGCGAGGTACAGCGGCTCGGCGAGGTCCCCTTCGGTCAGCGCACCGACGGTCGTCCCGTCGGCGAGCCCGAACCGGCCCACGGCGTGGTCCGCGGGGTACAGCCGCCGCAGGACGGACACGGGATCGCCCGCGGCGTGGCCGTGACGGCCGGCAAGCGGGACGACGCGCGCATCGTCGACGGTCGCGCGCACGCGCGACGCGGGAACGACGAGCAGCGGGACGAGCGGCTCGATGGGCGTCGCCACGAGCCGCTCAGCCACGACCACCGCGAGCCCGGCCGCGGGATCGAGCCGCCACCGGAGCCGGGCCTCGGCGAGGAGCGCGTCGAGCATGGTCCGGCCGGTCTCCGTGCGTCAGGAGGTGGCGCTGGCGATCGCCGGGTCGCGGGTGATGTCGAAGCCGGCCTTCTGCTTGGAGTACCAGATCGAGAACGCGGAGCTCTCGAGCGCGGCCTTCTGGACCGCGTCCGGTGCGCGCGTCTCCTCCCGGGACACCAGGAACAGGTAGGTGCCGTCGTCCGGGATGACGAGCGGGTCGCTCACCTTGCCGACCGGCGCGGCGAAGATCGCGGCCTCCTTCTCCTCGCTCAGCTGGCCCTTGCCGACCCAGCCGATGTCGCCGCCGTTCGCGGCCTCGGCGTTGTCGGAGTTGTCGCGGGCGGCATCGCTGAACGTCAGGCGACCGGCGTCGATGTCCGTCTTGAGCTTGTTCGCCCACTCCAGGTCCGTCGGGCCGTGCATCACCTGGATGACGTGCCAGCCGAACGCTGACTGGACGGGCTCCAGGAGCTGGCCGGGCTGCAGGCCGGGGGCGAAGATCGCGTCCGCGAACGCCTTGTCGATCGAGTCCTCGGGCGCGAAGTACGGGAGCTTGCCGCCGCTCGTCCTGGCGGCGTCCTCGTCGCTCTCGGCACGCGCGATCGCGTCGAACTGGCTCGGGTTGGCCTTGAGCTTCTCGTAGGTGGCGCGGGCCTTGGCCTCCGCGGCCGCCCAGGCCGGGTCCGTCGTGGGCACCTTCGAGGCGGCCGAGGGGTCCCCGTTCGGCGAGTACAGGATGTGGCGCACCTTGATCGCGCCCTCCAGCGACTCGCTGGTGCCGGTCTGCATGAAGATCTCGGCGACCTTGCGCTGCGGGCCCGGGGCGAGATAGGTCGCGAGGATCGCGTCGTTGAGCTTGGAGCGGACGACGTCGCGGCGCAGCGCCGCGCGGTAGTCGTCGATGTTGATGCCCTCGTCCTTGACCTGCGCCTCGAGCGTGGCATCCACGACGGGAGCAACGATCTGCGTCACCTCGCCGACGCGGAAGATGCCGTCGGCGCCCTCGATGACCTCAGTGGGCGTGTCCTGCGTCGCGGCGAACAGCGCGTCCACGAACGCCTTGTCGAGCGACGCGTTCTTGTCCACGAACCCGATGTCGCCGCCCTGGGCGCTGGACTCGTCGGTGGACACGCCCTTGGCGACCTCCTCGAACGACTTGCCGCCCTTGAGGTCGGCGAGGGCCTTGGCGGCCGCGGCGCGCGCCTCCGCCTTGGCGGGCGCGTCGGGCTCGCTGGCCCCCTCGGGCGTCTTGGGCGCGACGGCGATCATCCAGGCGTGGCGAAGCTCCGGGGTCGTGGCCTCCTCCGTGAGGCGCGCGTCGACGTCCGCGTCGGTGACGGTGACGCCCTGGGCCGGCGCGAGCGACTCCATGACCTTGCCGTCGATGAGCTGCTCGAGCGCGATGGTGTTCGCCTGCTGGGCACGCTGGTCGAGCGCCGAGAGGCGTGCCTGCGCGTCCGCGGTGCGGATCTGGCCAGCGGTGAGGAGGGTGCGGATGCGGCGCTGCGCGTAGTCGATCCGGAACTTGTTGATCGCCACCTGCTTGTTGAACTCGTCCTTGGTGATCGTCTGGCCGTTCACCGAGCCCGCGGGAGCGAGGTTCGCGTCATACCACGTGGCGGCGAAGGCGATGACGAGGAGCAGGAGCGCGGCGACGATCGTCAGCCCGAAGCCGATGTTCAGGAGCATCGAGCGGCGGTCCCGATCGTCCCAGGTGCGAGCGCGATTGCCGGACGGCCGGCCGCGGAACGACGTCATGGGATCGTGGATTCCTCTGGGTTGGGTGCCGTCACGGCGACGGGTGGTGAAGCGCTGACGGCGCGGCGCGCAATGGTACCCCATGCACGTGCGGAAGCCGGCCGAGGGTCCGCCGAACGGGCCGCGTGCTACCCTCCGCGCCGTGACAGCCAGATCCGAGGCACCTGCCTCCTTCCGATCGTCGGGCGTCCGTCCCGGGCCGCTGGACCTGATCGCCGGCGGCGTCCGCGAGGTGCTCTCCCGGCGTCGCCTGATCGTCTACATGGTGCGGGCCGACCTCAAGAAGAGCGGCTCCGACACGCTGCTGGGCAACGTCTGGTGGGTCCTGGACCCGCTGCTCCAGATGCTCATCTACTCCGTGCTGGTCACGCTCATCTTCGACCGCAAGATCGAGGACTACGGGCTGTTCGTGTTCGCGGGGATCCTGCCCTGGAAGTGGTTCGAGTCCACGGTCAAGGACGGCGTGATCGCGGTCACCGCGCAGGAGCGCCTGATCAAGCAGATCTACTTCCCCAAGCTCGTGCTGCCGGTGTCCGCGGTGAGCGCGGGCATCGTCAACTTCACGTTCGGGCTGATCCCGCTGATCGGGCTCACCATCCTGCTGTACCCCGACCGGCTCAGCGCCTGGGTCCTGCTGATGCCCGTGGTCGCCGTCGTGCAGTTCGTGTTCTCGCTCGCGGTCGCGATCTCGCTCTCCGCCGTCAACGTCTTCTACCGCGACATCGGCAACCTCGCCCGCCACCTGCTGCGGTTCTGGTTCTACCTGTCGCCGATCCTGTACAGCGCCGACGTCATCCTCAAGTCGGGCTTCGGCAAGACCCACCCGTGGATGGCCACGGTGTACAACCTCAACCCGTGGACCCACCTCATCACCTCGTACCGCAACATCGCCTACTACAGCACCGCCCCGGACTGGAGCGGGCTGGCGGGCCTGTTGCTCGCCTCGCTGGTGATGCTCGCGGGCGCGATCCTGCTGTTCAAGCGCGTCGAACCCTCGTTCGCGAAGGTCCTGTGAAGGGGGCGCTCACCGATGGCGCGGGTCTCCGGGCCGCCATCACCGCCGAGAACCTCGGCGTCAAGTACAGCCTGAAGCTGACCCGCAAGCAGACGGTCCGGGACTCGGTCATCCGGCGCGTCCGGCGCGAGGGCGATCCCGACTTCTGGGCGCTGCGCGACGTCTCGTTCTCGATCACCAACGGCGAGTCGGTCGGCGTCATCGGGCCGAACGGTGCGGGCAAGAGCACGCTCCTCCAGGTGCTCGCGGGGATCCTCACGCCGAGCGAGGGCATGGTGGAGGTCAACGGCCACATCTCGAGCCTGCTCACGCTGGGCGTCGGCTTCGACCAGGATCTCTCCGGCAGGGACAACATCCGGCTCGCGGGCGCGTTCATGGGGATGCCCCACAAGGACATCGAGTCCCGCCTCGAGGCCATCATCGACTACGCCGAGCTCGGCCAGTTCATCGACGCGCCGATCAAGACGTACTCGTCGGGCATGCGCGCGCGGCTCGGGTTCGCGATCGCGACGTCCGTGGACCCCGACATCCTGCTCCTCGACGAGGTCCTCGCCACCGGCGACGCGGCGTTCCGCGAGAAGTCCAAGCAGCGCGTGCTGGAGCTGGTGGGCGCGGCCAAGGCGATCATGCTCGTGACCCACGACATGCAGTGGGTCAAGGAGTACTGCAACCGCGCGATCCTGCTGGAGCAGGGCCGGGTGTTCCTGATGGGCACCCCGGAAGAGGTGGTCCAGGTGCACACCGAGCGGATGGCGATCCGGCGCGCCAAGGCGGCGGAGCTGGGCGTCCTGGCGACGAAGGTGCACCTCTAGGCTGTCACCGCGTGGCACGCGCTGTCAGCGCGTGGCGCGGTCGCGGACCTCCGCGAGGACCCGTGCGAGCGTGGTCACCGCCGCGATGCCCAGCCCGGCTGCGAGCGCGCCCCGCCAGTCGAGCAGCGGCCGCACCGACCCGTCCACCCGCTGGGCGATCAGCACGAGCACGGCCGAGGGCCGGTTGATCGTGACGCGCTGGGCGATCATCGTCCGCACCAGTGCCTGCTCCACCGTCGCCTCGCGCGCGACGATGATGCCCGCGTAGCCCTGCGACAGCCGGGATTCGCCCGCGAGCGTGGCGCCCATGCTCCCGAACTCGACGCTGGCGGTGTCCGCGCGTGTCGCACCGATCCCGCCCCACTGGACGAACACGTCCTCCGCCTGCAGGGCGCCGATGCCGCCGAGGCGCACCTCCACCGTGTCGGCGGTCGCGTCGCCGATGCCACCGCGCTCGACGCGGAGGGTCGTGGTGGGGATGACGGGCTCGGGCGTGGTGGCGGCAGGTGACTCGGCCATGGGATCCTCGAGAGGCTCGGCGCGCATGCCGCGGCGTGCGGCAGGTGCCCCCGAGCCTACCCCGTGACGCGCCCGGTGCCGAATCCGGCTATCCTCCGCGCGGACCGATCGTGGGCGAGTGGGGCCCGCGGCCTGGTGGACGCCCGCCGAGAACGGCGTCCGTGGAGCAACATGTACCGTCACGCCTCTCGCACGCACCGGATTCCCGCATGAGCAAGGCCCTCGCCGGCCTCCTCGTCGCGCTCATGCTCGGGGTCGGCCTCGCTGTCGGCGTCGTCGCCGGCGGCCTGATCGCCGGCAACCGGCCCACGCCATCGCCGGTCGCGATCGCCTCGGCGACCCCCGGTCCCACGCCGTCACCCACCGCGTCGCCGTCACCCAGCGAGCCCGCGAGTGCCGCACCGTCGCCGACCGTCACGCGCTCGCCCACCCTGCCGCCGAGCCCGACCCCCGAACCGACGCCGTCGCTCGTCCCCGCCCCGCTCACCGGTCGGCTGGTCACGCCCGCCGTCGCGTCGCGCCACGTGATCGCGGTGATGATCGACGACCAGTTCGCCGCCCGGCCGCAGTCCGGGCTGAGCGCCGCGAGCGTCGTGTGGCAGGCACCGGCCGAGGGCGGCATCCCGCGCTACATGGCGCTGTTCCAGGAGGGCAGCCCCAAGGCCGTGGGCCCGGTGCGCAGCTCGCGCTTCTACTTCATCGCGTGGGCGTCGGAGTGGAAGTCCGTGTACGTCCACGTCGGCGGCTCGCCCCAGGCGCTCGCGTTCCTCCACTCGTCGGGCGGCCACGGATCCGCCGTGTTCGACGCCGACGGGTTCCGCTACGAGGGCCGGTACCTGTGGCGGATCCAGACCCGGGCCGCGCCGCACAACGTGTACACGGACGCCAAGAACCTGCGCACGATGGCGCGGGTCGTCAAGGCCAGGGCCGTGAAGTACAAGCCGGCGTGGAAGTTCGCGCCGGACGCTGCGCTCGTCGACCGTCCGAAGGGTGGCACGATCGTCGTCCCCTACCTCGCCAACCGGATCACCTACAAGTACGACCGCAACAGCAACACGTACCTGCGCTCCGTGACCGGCGAGAAGAAGCAGACGGACCAGGCGAACAAGAAGCGCGTCGCCCCGAAGAACGTCGTGATCATGATCGTGAGCTTCGCGCCGCTGAACGACGGCTCCCACAAGCACCGTCTCGAGGCGCAGTTCACGGGCAAGGGCACGGCCTGGATCGCGACCAACGGCAAGACCGTCAAGGGCACGTGGCGCAAGAAGTCGATGACCTCGCCCACCCGGTTCTACGGGCCCGACGACGAGCAGGTCACGATGACCGTCGGCCAGACGTTCATCCAGGTGATCCCGAAGGGCTTCCGTCCGACGATCAAGGACGGCAAGGTCCCGCCGCCCCCGCCCCCCACCGGCACGAGGGGATCCGCCGGCGCGTTGATGCAGTAGGAGCCCGACCCGTCAGGAGGCCGCAGCGGGCTCCCGGCGACGGGTCAGAGGAGCGGCCCCGGGCGCGCGACGGCCGCCCACGCGGCCCGTGTCTCGCGAGCGACGTCCGCCCACGTGCGGGCACCCGCCGGGCGCGACGCCGCGGCCGCGACGAGCTGGGCGTGGAGCTCGTCGTCGGACGACGCTGCGCGGAGGGCCGTGGCCAGGCGCGCCGGGTCACCGGGCTCCACGAGGATCCCCGCGGCCCCCACGACCTCGGGCAGGACGCCCACCGCGCTCGCCACGACGGGGACGCCGGCCGCGAGCGCCTCGGTCGCCGCGAGCCCGCTCGCCTCCGAGCGGACCGGCTGCACCAGGAAGCGCGCGCCCGCCACGAGCGCCGCGAGACGGTCCGGCGGCAGGAGCGGCGCGTACGCCATCGCATCCGCGACCCCGGCGCGGCCCGCGGCCCGTGAGAGGGCCGCCCGGTCGTCCGGCGTCGCGCCGACGAGGCAGATCCGCGGCGGCCAGGCCGTGGACCCGGCTTCGCCCTGCGCACCCGGGACGAGCGGCAGGCCCTCCGGCGCCGACTCCGTCGCCAGCCGCGCCAGCGCCTCGAGCAGGGTGGGCAGGTCCTGGCGCGCGTCGTAGCGGCCGGCGTACACCGCGTATCGGGGCCCGAGGCCCAGCCGTTCGGCCTCGCGTGCACCATCGGCGGCGGACGCATCGCGGAACTCGTCGCGTGCGGCGAGCGGCACGACCCGCAGCCTCGCGCCCTTCACGTGGAGGAGCCGCCGTGCCTCCACGGCCGTCGCCTGGCCCGGGACGAGGACCGCGGCCGCGTCCTTGAGCAGCCGTGCCCGGAGGCGCTGCCCGAAGCGCGCGGCGACGCCGCGCTGGTACGAGCCCGGCATGGCCCACGGGGCGAGGTCGAGGACCGCGGCCACGATCGGGATGCCGCTCGCGATGGGGAGCGCACCTGCGGCCGCGTGGTAGACGGTGCCGGCTGCGCCGCCGCGATCGGCGCGCCAGCCGGCGCCGAGGGACGCGCCACGGAGCAGGATTGGATCGACGGTCAGGGCGCCCGAGCGGAGCAGCCGGGTGGGCGGCAGGAGCCGGCGGCCGACGATCTCGAGGTTCGGCCAGCGCTCGCTGGGATCGTCCTGGTCGGCCGCCAGGAGGAACGAGAACGACTCGCCCGGGACCGGGCTCGCGTCGAGCGCCGTCAGCAGCTGCTCGAGGTAGACCGAGGTGACCGGCGCGCGCTCGGGGTCCTGGAGCGGCCGGAGGTCGACGACGACGCGCACGCCAGCGGACGCGTCTCCCCCGGCACCCGGTGCGGTGGCGGCTCCGGCGCCGGCACCCGGCCGCCAGCCGGACCGGCCCTCGCCCGTCACTTGGCCTGCTGCACCGGCCCGCGGCCGCGGAGCTCGTCCCAGCGGAGGCCGATCACGACGAACAGCGCCTCCACGAGGATCCGGCGGCTCATCTTGGACTGGCCGATGCGGCGGTCCTTGAACGTGATCGGCACCTCCGCGACGCGGGCGCCGAGACGCGACGCCCGGTAGGTCATCTCGATCTGGAACACGTACCCGCCGGCGCGAACGCCATCGAACGGGACGGACGCGAGCGTGGACGCGCGCCACGCCTTGAACCCTCCCGTGAGGTCGTTGGGCTTGAGCCCGAGGACGACCTTCGCGAACAGCGAGCCGCCGCGGGAGATGATGCGGCGCACGATCCCCCAGTCCTCGACCCCGCCGCCGGCCGTGTAGCGCGAGCCGATGACGAGGTCCGCCGCCCCGTCCACGATCGGTGCCACGAGCGAGGGCAGGCTCTGCGGGTCGTGCGACCAGTCGGCGTCCATCTGGACCACGATCTCGGCGCCCCCCGAGATGGCCTCGCCGAACCCGTCGAGGTAGGCCTTGCCCAGGCCCTGCTTCGCCTTGCGGTGCTTGACCCGGATCCGGGGATCGGCCGTCGCGAGCTGTTCCGCGAGCTCGCCCGTGCCGTCCGGAGAGCTGTCGTCGACGACGAGCAGCGTGGCGCCCGGCAGCGCCTCGAGGATCGCGGCCGAGATCGGCGGCAGGTTCTCCGCCTCGTTGTACGTCGGCAGGATGACCCAGGCGCCGGCCCCGACGGGCCGACCCGCCGTTGGGATGGTGCTCGTGTCCGTCGCCTCGCTCATGGGCCTGAGTGTACGCGCTGGGCCCGGCGTCAGGACGTCACGCGGATCGCGACCCTCGTCGTGTTGGCGCGGCCGTTGGCGTCCTTCGCGGAGACGGTGATCGAGCCCGCGCCCGCGCTCCCGGAGCGGACGCTGAACGACGCCTTCCACGACCCGTCGGCCAGCTTGGTCGCGGTGACCGTGACCCCGGTGCGGCCGGGCTGGCGGAAGGTCACCCGCGGCGCGGTCGAGAGCTTCTCCGTGCTCCGGAACCGGACGCCGAGCGTCTGGCCTGCCCGGACGGTGGTCCGGTTGGGGACGACGGTGAACGCCGACGCCCAGACCCAGCGCGTGTACTCCACGGTGGCCCACGGCGACGTGACCCGCAGCCTCGCGAGGTACCGGCCCTGCGGGACCTGCGCGCCGTCGCCGTCGGTGCCCGACCACTTCCAGGACCGCGTGCCGTCACCCAGCGCCTTGCCGCTCCACGGGGTGCGCACGACGTGACCGGCGGCGTCGTAGAGGCGGAGGGTCGCCTTCGCGTCGCGCGAGAGGACGAACGAGAGCGTGGACGTCGGCTTGAGCGTGTCGCCGTCCTGGGGGAAGAAGTCCGCCGACCAGGCGAGGCCCTTCAGCGTCCGATCGACGACGACCCGCGTCGAGACGGAGCGGGCGTTGCCCCCGGCGTCCTTGACGCTGACCTTCAGGGTGTAGGCACCGTCCGGGGCGCGGCTGCCGTCCGCCCGGGTCCCGTTCCAGGTGGCAGCCCACGACACGGTGCCGGAGAGCTTCCACGACCGGACGAGCGTCGTGCCCCTGTACAGCCTCGCGGTTCCGCTCGCGGGCTCGCTCGCCTTGACCGACAGGACGGTCGCGTCCAGCGCGCCGTCGCCGTCGGGCGAGAACGCGGGCACGGACACCGCCGGCGTGACGGCGGGCGCCCGGGTGTCCACGGTGAGCATCCCGGTGCGGCGCGCCGGGTTGCCCGCGGCATCGAACAGCGTGAGCGCCACCTGGTACCGACCGTCCGGGACCCTGCGGCCCGCGTCGTTGGTCCCGTTCCACGTGAACGAGGCGGCCGAGCCGGTGCCGGTCCTGGTCCGCACCACCGCGCCGGAGGCGCTCGTGACGCGCGCGGTCCAGCGCACGGCGCCACCGGACGCGGCGAGCTTGAACGTGGACCCGTCGCGGACGCCGTCGCCGTTGGGCGAGATGACCTGGTTGGTCGCCGACGCCGACGTGATCGCCGGCGGCACCGTGTCGACGCGGACGCCGTACAGGGCGAGCTGCTGCGCCGTCGCCGGCCGGGCCGACGGGGCGCGATAGACACGGCCGCCCGCGCTCCCGACGAGCTGCAGGAGGTACGTGCCGTCCTTGACGCGTGCGCCGCCGATCCTCCCGTCCCAGGTCCAGGCCTGCGCACCGGCCGCGACGTCGGGCACGAGGCGCGTGCCCACGACCGATCCGTCCTTGCGCAGGACGTAGAGCTTCATGGAACCCATGGCCAGGCCGTTCGTCCAGCGCAGCGCGAGGCCGTCCTCCGACCGGTCGCCGTTGGGCGAGAACGCGCGTGCGGCGGTCGGCCCGGCCCCCGTCCCGAGGGCGCTCGGGGTCCCCGGCGCGCCGAAGTCGAGGCGCCGGATGCCGGCCTTCACGATCGTCGCGTTGGGGGCGCTCGTCGCGACGACGTAGCGGGTCGACCCCTTGGCGACCGCGATCCAGACGCCGCGCTCCACGAACGACACGGGCGACCACTCGCGGATGGGCTGCGTGACCTCGTACCAGGTGTAGCCGTCGCGCCCGACGGGGCCACGGGTGAGCGCGACGACCGTCCCCGCCTTCAGTGATCCCAGGCGTACCGACCCGGTGCCCGGCCCGGTCCGGTACGAGAGGCCGTCGCGGGTCACGCGCGCGAACCCGCCGACGGCGAGGCTCGGGGTCGCATCCCACGTCGACACGACGTTCCAGGCACCCAGGTGCCCCTTGCTGTCCTTGGCCCGGACGCGGAACGCGTAGCCCGTGGCCTGGTGACCGAGGAACACGTCCGAGGTCGCCCTGGTCGCCGTGCGCCAGGCCTTCCAGCGGCCGCCGTCGACGGAGACCTGCACGTCATAGGACACGATCCTGCTCACGTCCTTGCCCGCCCAGCGGACGACGAACCCTTCGTCGCCCTGGATCCGCGCGAGCGACTTCACGCCGGCGGTCGGGGCGGCCTTGTCGACGAGGAACGTCGTGGCCAGGGCCCGGTAGAGCTCGCTGTGACCCCCGTCGTAGCCGAGCGCCCACATGCCCGCGCCACGCAGCCCGTAGTCGTTGACGAGCTGGTAGCGCCGCGCGAGCGACGTGGCGTCGTCGTACCAGATCTGCCGCCAGCTGGTCACGCAGCCATACGTGGCGGTGCAGTTCCGACGCCGGTAGACGACGTACGGGCTCTGCTCCACGGCATCCCACCGCCGACCGTACTTCTCGGCGTAGGGGAGCACGTTCTCGTAGTTCACCGGCGTGCTGTAGCCGTACTTGAGCCCGCTGATCGTCCGGCTGCGTGGCTTGTCGGACGCGGTGGACCAGGCACGGCCGTACCACGGCACGCCGAGGATGATCCGCGACCCCGGCACCCGGGCCTTGTACGCACGTACCGTGTCCGCGAGGTCGTACGACGGCCCGCTCAGCGGGTCGACGGAGCCCGCCGTGGACGAGCTCCCGATCCGGTAGTCGTAGCCCATCACGAAGATCGCGTCCGCGGCCCGGCTGCCGACCGACGCCTCGAGCGGGTAATTCCCGATATAGGCCGTGGTGTCGTACGTGACCTGGTAGCCGGACCGGACCTTGTTGAACTCGCTGCGCAGCGTCCGGAGCAACGCCACGAACTCGTCCCCGTAGCCGCTCGCCAGCGGCTCGAAGTCGAGGTTCACGCCGCCCGCGCCCCGGTCGCGGACGGCCGCCACGACCTGCCGCGCGAGGTTCGCGCGCGCAGCAGCGCTGCCGAGCAACGCCCGCTGGACGGCTGCCTGGCTGCTGGTCCACGCGAACACGCTCACGGTGAGCACGACGCGGGTCCCCTGGCGATGGGCGGCGTTGATGACCTGGGTCATGC
>JAICUV010000010.1 GCA_025935655.1 Chloroflexota bacterium
CGTCGCGAGCTCCCATGACTGCGGCTCGTGGCCCACGGTGAGATTGCGGGGCGCCAGCGCCTGGGCGAGCGCGGGGCCGGTCGTGCCAGCGCCGGCCGTCACGAGGCCGCTGCGCTCGTCGAGGGCCGTGATGCCCGCGAGTCGCGCGCAGCTCACCGTCACCAGGGGATCGGGCGACGGGCGGGCGCTGACGCCGCCCACGACGCTCGTCCCGCCGCCGTACGGGATGAGCCGCGCGTCGACGTCCCGCGCATGGTCCAGCAGCGCCCGGACGGCCACGCGGTCCACGGGCGTGGCGACAGCGTCCGGGACGGCGGCCAGGCGCCCGGACCGCAGGTCGAGCAGGTCCGGCAGCGACTGGCCGCGGGCGTGCCTGACGCGCGTCTCCGGGTCGAGGTCGAGGTGGGGCGACGCCCCCAGGCGCGACGGCGGCACCGCGCGGACGACCTCCTCGAGCGTGGCGGCGCGCGTCGGGACGGCCGGCCCCACGACGGCCTCGAGGAACGAGCGGCCGCCCGCGCCGAGGTGCGCGTCGACGCCCTCGAAGCCCCAGCCGTCCCATCGCCGCATGGATCCATCGTGCCCCATCCCGCGGGCGTCGACGCGGCCGATCCGCCCCCGCTGCGCGGTCCGTTCGTCGGGCGGCGGGCCCGTCAGTTCGGGCGGTCGCCGGGGGCCGGACGCGGGGCGAGGGTGATCAGCGGGCCGCGAGCCCGATCGACCGCGCGCAGGCCATCCGCGATCGCGCGGCGGATCCGCGGGTCCGTGTCCGGCTGCTCGTCCACGAGCGCGAGGACGCGCCGGTACGCGGCCTCGGCCTCGACGAGGTGCCGCCGGCGTCGCTGGATCCCCGCGAGGTTCACCAGCGTGACGACGAGGCTCGCGGGCGGGGCCCCGTGCGCGTCCTTGAGCGCGAGCGCCCGACCGTAGGCGTCCGCGGCCCCGTCGAGGTCGCCTGCCGCGGCGAGCGTCCCGCCCAGGTTGTTCCAGTGCAGCGCGAGCTGGGGCCGCCCCTCGTCGCCGGCCGTCTCGAGCCGGGCGACCGCCTCCCGCAGCAGCGCGATGCCGCCGGGCGAGTCCGTCTCCGCGACCGCCAGCCCCAGCGACGCCAGGTGGTCGAGGATCACGGCCCCGTCCGGGTGCGCGTCGCCGCCCACCGGGGCCAGCCGAGCCAGCGCGTCGCGCGTGTACCGCTCCGCCTCATCGAGCCGCCCGAGCGCCCGGGCGCAGACCGCGAGCTCCACGTCCGTGGCGGCGCGGTCGACAGGCCGGGGCGCGGGGAGGGCATCGGCAGACGCCCGCGCGGCGAGCAGGTCCGCGATCGCCTCCTCGTACCGGCCCTCCAGCCGGGCGAGGCTTCCCCGCGCCCCGGCGACGGCATACCCGGCCAGCGCCGCCTCGACGGAGCCGTCGCCTGGCGTCGTCGCGGCGGCGAGGTCGACGAGCCTCGCCGCGCGGGCCGTGTCCCCGCTACCTGCGACCACCAGCGCCGCGTGCGCGAGCGCGACCGCCGCGAGCGCCGACGGTGGCCCGACGTGGGCCGCCTGGTCGACGGCCGCCTCCGCGAGCGCGAGCGCCTCGTCGCGCATGCCACCCCGTTGCGCGAGCAGGGCGAGCTCCGCGCCGGCCGCGGCCCGGACGGCCTCGCCGTGGGCGCCCGCGACCCGCACCGCGTCGCGGAACGCGGTCTCCGCCTCGGTGTAGCGCCCGAGGCCCGCCTCGCGTCGCCCGAGCTCGAGGAACGCCTCGCCGGGTGCCCGATCGTCCACGGCCGGCATGCTCAGACCGGCGGCCAGGGGAGGGCGGGCCGGCGCGGATCGGGCTGGGGGAAGACGCCGGCCTCGAGGAGGGCGTCGATCCGGCGGGCCGTCGCGCGGACCTCGATCGGGTCGAGCAGCCCGCGCAGGGTCGCGCCGAGATCGTCGTCCAGCGCGGCCCGCAGGCCGCGCATCGCCGTGGTCTCCTCGTCCGACAGCGGCTCCCCGCGCCACGCCCAGAGCACCGTCCGCAGCTTCGGCACCGGGGAGAAGGTCACGCCGTGGTCGACGCCGTAGATGTGGCCGCCGGGGACAGGCAGCAGGTGCCCGGCCTTGCGATCCGTGTTGTTGACCGCCGCGTCGAACACCGCGATCCGGCGCAGCCGCTCGTCGCCGTCGACGACCAGGGCGACGGGATCGACGTCCGGGGCGGTGCGGATCCACAGCTGGACCATGCCCTCGCCGAACGGCCCGTCGCGGAGCACGGTCGGCGGGACGATGCCCCAGCCGGTGGCCTCGGACGCGTGGAACGCGGCGACCTCGCGCCGGGCGAGCGTCTCGTCCGGGAAGTCGTCGAGCGGGCGCTCGCCCATGACGGGCTTGTAGATGCACGCCGCAACGAGGTCGGGCTCGGGGTCCGGGCAGCGCTTCGTCACGAGGCACAGCAGCGCGTTGTTGGACGACGCCCACAGCCTGCCGACGATGCCGAGCTCCCCGTGCGTCAGCAGGTCGAGCGCGGTGTCCACCGCGAGGACGGGCATCGGCAGGTCGAGCGCGTCGATCGACTCGGACGCCTCGTCCTCGTCCGGGTCCGCGTCGCCCTCCGCGTCCTCGCCCAGGGCGAGGAGGTCGTCCGGATCGCGGTCGTCGGCCATCGGACGGGTCAGTTGAGGAGCGGAGCCGTGCCGTTCCGGCGCGGGCAGAGGTGGCCCTGGGGATCCAGCGGCTGGCCGCACAGCGGGCACGGCGGACGTCCCGCAGAGATCAGCCGGAGCGCCTGCGCCACGAACGTCCGCGCCGCGAGCGCCGTCAGGCGGACGCGGAGGAAGTCGGGGCCCTCCTCGTCCTCGTCGTCGAACGCCTCCTCCTCGCCTTCGTCCTCGTCCTCGTCCAGCGCGACGAGCTCGCGGGCCTCGACGAGCACGAGGTCGTCCTGCGTGTCCCAGCCCATCGACAGCGTGCCGACCCGGAACGCCTCGTTGATCGGCTCGTCGAGGACGGGGATCGCGTTGTCCAGCGGCTGGTCCGCCTCGGCGCCGGTGATCTCGCGGCGCTCCAGCTCGTCCAGCAGCTCGGAGAGGCGCTGCGCGAGCGCGGCGACCTGGACCTTCTCGAGCGCGACGGAGGTGATCCGGGTCCCGTCACGGGCCTGGAGGAAGAAGGTGCGGTTGCCCGGTTCGCCGACGGTGCCGGCGACGAAGCGGTCTGGGGTGTCGAAGAGGAAACGGCGTCGAGTCATGGGGGAGAGAGCGTACCGGATGCCGTGGCGGGGCCACGCCGGCGCCCCGGGCGACCGGTCAGGCGACGGACACGGCGATCTGGTGGTAGCCCCTCGCCCCGTCGGGGTCCGGCCGGGTGACCATGTCGGTCTGGACCTCCCCGAGCCCGTCGGTCGCCCGGACGCTCAGCCGATGGTCGCCGGCCGTCGCCTGCCACGCGAGCTTCCACTGGACCCACGTCTGGGGCCCGATGGGCGTGGCGACGGTCGCCGGCTGCCACTCGCCGTCGTCGACCTGGACCTCGACCCGGCTGATCCCGCGGTCGGGCGCCCACGCGACACCGGCGACCGCGACCGGGCCCGCCGCGACACGCGCGTTCCGGGCCGGGACGTCGATCCGGGACTGGGTGAGGATCGGCGCCTCCTTGGCCCAGCCGCGGGGGACCCAGTAGGCGTCGAACGCCTCGAGCGTCGTGAGCTCGATCTCGCTCAGCCACTTGGTCGCCGACACGTAGCCGTACAGCCCCGGGACGATGAGCCGGGCGGGGAACCCGTGGGCGGCCGGGAGCGGCTCGTCGTTCATCTTGACGGCGATGAGCGCGTCGCGCGGCCGCTCCGGCGCGGTCACCCACTCGGTCGGGAAGCCCGCGGCCCAGTCGTCGATCGAGCGCGGGACGATCTGCGTGGCGCCGGGCAGGACGCCGGCCATGTCGAGGACGTCGGTGAGGCGGACGCCGGTCCACTTGGCGTTGCCCACCAGCTGGCCGCCGACCTCGTTGCTGACGCAGGCGATGGTCACGTACTGCTCGTGGAGCGGCAGCTCGACGAGCTGCGCGAACGTCAGCGTGACCTCGTTGCGGACCATGCCGTGGACGCGCAGCGTCCAGCCGTTCACGTCCACGCTGGGCGTGACGAGGGCGGTATCGATCCGGTAGAAGCTCGAGTTGGGGACGACGAGGGGCGTCAGGCCGGCGATGTCGAACGAGCTGTCGGGCGCGGGCGTCGGCGCGGCGTCGACGGGCTGGGGGATCTCGGCGCCGGCCGTCGCGACCTGCGTCGCCCGACCCTCGACCATCGAGCGGCCGAGCGCGCCGCCCATGACCGCGAGCGCCCCCAGGCCGCCCGCGCGGAGCAGGAACCCACGCCTCGTGCCGGCGGCGCCCGTGCCCGGGGCCACCCCGCCCGCCGCGTCGACGGCCGGCGCCGCGGCGAGCAGGACCGACAGCACCTGGATCCCGACGATCGCCTGGAGGGCCGCGGACAGGAGCACCAGCGCGAGCTGCGCCTCGGCGAGCCGGAGGCTGGCGAGGAACCCGACGCCCACGAGCACCACGATGCCCGCCATGGCGACCGCGGGCCGCGTGCGGGCGACGAGCCCCAGCGCGGCGCCCACGGCGAGGACGACGACGGCCACCAGCACGAGGAGCGCCGGCTTGTCGTTGGTGCCGAACAGCCCGACGATGATGTCCTTGGAGCCGGGCGGGGCGAAGTCGATCAGCGCGGCCCCCATGGCCGCGACCGGCGACGGCGCCCCGGTGACGAACGCGGCGAACAGCTCGCCGACCGCGAGCGCGGACGCGGCGGCCACGATGCCGGCCACGGCGGCGAGGCTGCTCGGGATGCGGCGGGGCGCCGTGGCGGCGGCGACGGGCGTGGAGGCGGCGGTCGAGGTGCTCATCGAACGGTGATTCGCGCCGCGGGGCGCAACGGATCAGTGCGCGTCATGCGCGCAGTCTGGGCGACCGTCGTGACGCCCGCGTGACGGCCTGCCGGCGGACGGCCGAGCCGGCGGACGGCTTACCCTCAGGCGCGGACCTCCTGGCGCAGGAACAGGACGTAGGCCAGCGCGAACATCGCGGTGGTCAGCGCCGTGAGCACCACGATCTGCGGCCACACGAGCAGGATGCTCTGGTCGAGCGTCAGCAGCGATGTCTGGACCCGCTCCGCGTTCGAGATCGCCTGCCCGATGTTGCCGAAGCCCAGGACCGACGTCGTGGACGGGTTCATCACCGCTCGCACGATGTCGTCGTACAGGACCGCGGGCGAGATCCGCAGGAACAGGTTCGCGGACTGGGTGGACGCGTAGGCGTATGGCCCGAGAGTCGTCGTGGTCGCCGGGAACAGGAAGTTCGCGATGAGCGGGAGCAGGAACTGGCCGAACAGGATCAGCCCGAACCAGCTGCCGAAGCCGACCAGCGCCGCGCTCGCGGGGCCGCGGATGACGACCGAGAGCAGCAACGCGAAGGCGAGCCAGAACGACGCGTAGAGGACGGTGGCGAGCAGCCACACGAACACCCGGGCGAGCTCCTCGGGGGAGGGGATGATCCCGAGCCGCACGATGCCCAGCGCCGTGACGAGGATCACGAGCGCGCCGAGCATCAGCGTGATCACCGCGATCCCGGCCACGAACTTGCCGTTGATGATGTCGTCGCGGTGGATCGGCTGGGCGAGCAGCCGCGACAGTGTCCCCTGGGCCCGCTCGGAGTTGATCCCGTCGAACCCGAAGGCGATCCCGACGAGCGGCACCAGCAGCGCCGCGAGCGCGATCATCGGGACCCCGCCCACCTGGTCCGAGCCGCCGATGAACAGCACGAGGAACAGGGCCGGCTGGCCCGCGACGCGTGGCGCCGCGGCGCTGATGTCCGTGGAGATGAAGTACATCGGCACGATCGCGGCGATGGCCACGACGAGCAGCAGCACGACGAACCGGACGCTGCCGAGGTGGTCGGCCAGCTCCTTGCCGGCGATCGTCCGCCAGCCGCCGGACGGCGCCTTCTCGGCACGGCGGGCGGCGC
This sequence comes from Chloroflexota bacterium, assembly GCA_025935655.1. Taxonomy (GTDB): domain Bacteria; phylum Chloroflexota; class Limnocylindria; order Limnocylindrales; family CSP1-4; genus CAIXZV01. The sequence continues at coordinate 5,991 of JAICUV010000010.1, forward strand.
GGCGCGCGTCGGCGACGCCGGAGGTGTCAGCGGGCGCGGCCATCGGTGCCCTCCGGGACGAAGCGGCGATAGAGCTCCTGCAGGTCGGCGCCGCGCCGACGCAGGTGGACGAGCGGCAGGCCGGCCGCGGCCAGCGCCGTGGCGAGCGGCCCCGCGACGTCGTCCACGGACGTGACCACGCGGTAGCGGTCGTTCTCCGGCGCGGGCTCCACGGACCGCACGCCCGGGAGCGCCCGCGCCACCGGGTCGATGGCGGCCGGATCCCCGTCCACGCCGACCTCGAGCTGGATCGTCCGGTCCGTGCCCCGGGCGAGCTCCTCGAGGGGTCCCGCGGCGACGAGCCGGCCGGCCGAGAAGAACCCGACCCGGTCGCACACGCCCTGGACCTGGCCCAGGATGTGCGACGAGAGCAGGACCGTCAGGTTGCGTTCCGCGACGAGCCGCTTGAGCAGCGCGAGCAGCTCCTCCACGCCGGCCGGGTCGATCGCGATGGTCGGCTCGTCGAGGATGAGCACGGACGGGTTCTTCACGAGCGCGTCCGCGATGCCCAGGCGCTGGCGCATGCCGCGCGAGTACGTCTCGGCCTTCTTGTCGGCGGCGTCGGTGAGGCGGACCTCGGCGAGCAGCTCGTCGACCCGCGCCTCCGCCTGCGTACGGGCGATGCCGTTCAGCTTCGCCGTGTAGCGCAGGTTCTCGCGGCCGGTCATCCCGCCGTAGAAGCCCACGTTGTCCGGCAGGTAGCCGACCGTGCGCTTGACCGCCAGCGGCTCACGGGTGGGGTCGAGGCCCACGACGCGCACGACGCCCCGGCTGGGCTCGGTGAGCCCCAGCAGCATCAGCACCGTCGTCGTCTTGCCCGCGCCGTTCGGGCCCAGGAGCCCGAACACCTCGCCGGCGTGGATCGTGAGGTCGAGGTTGCTGACGGCCGGGAACTCGCCGTACAGCTTGGTCAGCCGCCGCGCGACGATCACGGCGTCCTCGGGCACGTCCGCGAGGAGCTCGCTGACCGTCACCCGGCGCTTCGTCCGCGGCTTCTCGCGCTGGTCACCGGCCGTCTCGGGTCGCTCGCGGGGGTCGACCTCCCACGGCCGGACGGGTCGCTCGGCGGCCGGATCGCCCTCGCTGGCGGCCGGATCGTTCGGGGCACGGACGGCGGCGTTCACCGGCCGTGCCTGGGCGCCCGGACGCGGCCGCGTCCGGCGGGTGATGCCCCGACGCCCGTCGGACGGGGGCGTCCGCTCGTCGGTCATGTCGGCTACCGGCGCCCGTAGGTCCGGAAGACCCAGTAGAGGCCGGCGAAGACCGCGAGGATGAGCGCCACGCCGACGATCCACCACAGCTGTGGCGTCTCGACGCGGACGCGGATCACGACGTCGTCGGAGGCCTCGGCGCCCTTGGCGCTGATGGTGATCTCGTAGTCGCCTGCGATCGCGTTCGACGACGGCGTGATCTTCGCCGTCAGCGGGGTCGGGTCGCCGGGGGGCACCGAATCGAGGTTGGCCGGAGCGAACTCGACCTTCCAGTCGGTGGGGGCGCTCGCGCTCAGCGCGACCGCGGTGACCGGCGCGGAACCGGTGTTCGCGAGGGCCATCGCGAGGTCGCTCTCGGAGCCCGCGTTGGCGGTCGTCGACAGCACGTTGTCCGGGGTGCTGAGCGTCAGCGTGTAGGTGCCGGTGATGGTGGCCGCGAGGTCGAGGCTCGCGTCCTTGCCGCCGCCGCTCGTGGTCAGGGTGACCGGATACGTGCCGGCCTGCGTGTCCGCGGCGGCCTTCGCCGTCACCGTGATCGTGCCCGTGCTCCCGGGCTTGACGGTGATGGTCGTCGCCTGCGCCTGGCCCGACGGCTTCGCGTCGACGGTCCAGCCATCGGGCCCCGTGACCGACATGTTGAACGTCGTCTCGGTCGCGGTGTCGTTCTTGAGCGTCACGTTGAACGTGAAGCTGGTGTCGGTGGTGCCCTTGAGCTCCGGGAAGTCGGAGGTCAGCGTCACGTCGCCGGCCGCGGCGTCGGCCACGCGCACCGTGAGCGGCAGGGTGTCGGTACCGCCGCCGCCCGTGGCGACGACCCGGAGGCTCGTGGTCCCGGCCGCCGTGCCCTCGGGGATCTCGACATCGAGCGTGACGTCGGGGGGCGTGCCGGGCGTGACGTACGCGCCGTCGATCGTGAGGCCGCCGCCGCGGAACCGGGCGGTCCACCCGGACGGCGCGCCGTCCACCTTGAGGGCGACGTTGCGGGCGCTCGTGACGGCGATGGCCAGCTTGAAGCTGGCCGTGGACCCCGGCTCCGCGACGACCGCGGGGAAGGGCGTCGTGACGGAGACGCCGCCCGCGGCCGCGGTCAGCGGGGCGAGCGGCCCCGCGACGGCGGCGATGAGCCCGATGACCAGGGCAACACGGGACGCCACGCGGCTGAGGCCCGGGTTGCCGGAAGCGCGAACCGACATGCGCACACTCCGACAGGGATATCGATGAGCGATCACAGCTGCCGGACTGGTCGTCCTCGACGAGGCCGTCCTCCCCGACCCGGCGCGCGGATCATAGGGCGGATTCCTGAAAGATCGCTGAGAGCCCGTGCACCGGGCTACGATCAGCGGACCGCCCCACCCGAGGTATCCGTCGTGACGCTCGCCCCCCGCTTCGGCCTGTTCATGAGCCAGGCGAACAAGCCGTGGAGCCAGGTCCTGGACGAGTTCCAGGCGGCGGACGCGCTCGGGTTCGACACCGCGTGGCTCGTGGACCACCTCGTGGACACTGACGGCCCGCCCGAGCACCCGTGCCTGGAGGCGTGGACCCTGCTCGCCGCGCTGGCCGCCTCCACGAGCCGGATCCGGCTCGGCGTGCTCGTGACGAGCAACACGTTCCGGCACCCGTCGATCCTGCTCAAGGAGGCGGTGACGGTGGACCACGTGAGCGGCGGCAGGCTGATCCTGGGGCTCGGCACCGGCTGGCACGAGGAGGAGCACCGGCGGTACGGCCTGCCGCTCCAGCCGCCGCCGGAGCGGGTGGACCGCTTCGCCGAGGCGGTCGAGATCGCCGTCAGGCTCCAGGAGGAGCCCCGCCTGACGTACCACGGCCGGTTCTACGACCTCGAGGACGCCGTGTTCGAGCCCCGTCCCGTCCAGTCGCCGCACATCCCGCTGCTGATCGCCGCCCACCGGCCCCGGATGCTCCGACTCGCCGCCCGCTGGGCGGACCAGTGGGACACGTTCCCGGAGCTCGAGGGCGCGGCGACGGAGGGCGTCGCGTCGAGCCTCGCCGAGCGCCTGCGCGCGTTCGAGGACGCGGTCCGCGACGCGGGCCGCGACCCGGCGACGATCCGCCGTTCGACCTGGGGCCTGTCGGACACGGTCGCGAGCGACGACGCCTTCGAGTCGTTCGTCCGGCGGCACCTCGAGGCCGGGTTCACCGACGTCTGCGTCGTCCCGGGCGCGGCGCCCCTCGAACGCCTGCGGCGGATCGCGGAGACGATCGTGCCCAGGTTGCGCGAGGAGGTCGCCGTCCGGGACTAGGACGCAGCGGGGGTGGCCGTCGGCGCGGGCGTGTCCGTCGGGGCCGGCGTGGGTGGCGCCGTCGGCGCGGGGGTCGGCGTCGGTGCCGGCGGCGGCGTGGGCGTGGGCGTGGGCGTCGGGGCCTCCGTCGGGGCGGGCGTGGCGACCGGCGGCGTCTCGCTGGGCGATGCGGACGGCGAAGACGATGGCGGCGGGCACGAGACGGCGGGCGCGAGCGGGTCGACGGACGCCAGCGGGTCCAGCGAGGCGCACGGGTCGAGCGACGGCGAGGCGCTGGGACTCGCCGAGGCGCAGCCGGTGCCGCTGCCGAGGAGCGGGCCCCACGACCGGCCGTACGGGTTGAACAGCCCGTTGTAGAAGTACGCCGTCCGGGTGCCCTGCGGGCCACCCCGGACGCCCGCCCCGCGACGGGCACGGGCCAGCCAGCCCTGGTCGGCCTTGAGCCACGCGTCGTGGTCCTTCTCGAAGCCCGCGACGCCGAGGACGCCGGCGCCGCAGCGCGAGTCCTGCGGGACGGTGGCGCTGGGCGCCGTGCCGGCGAGGAACAGCTCGTCGACCGATCGGCCGCCGGCCTGGGCGACGAGGCCGGTCCACGGGTCGACCGCGACGGTCTGCAGCCCGTCGGGCTTGCGGAAGCCGTTGATGTTCCAGCCCTTCGTCGCCTCCTTGAGGAAGCCCTGCCAGACGTAGGTGGACACGTCGATCGAGAACAGCGGCTGGCCCGGCGTGCTCACGACCGAGTTGTCGGAGTTGCCGTTCCACACGCCGACCGCCAGCGCGTACTCGCCGTCGTTGCGCTCGGCCTTCGACGGGGCGCCGATGTAGCCGTAGGCGTTGAGGTCCTTCGCGTCGTTGTTGGTGCCCGTCTTGAGCGTCGCGGGACGGCGCTTGCCGCCCTGGGTGATCGCGAACTGGCCCCAGAACGGGTTCTGCCTGGGGTCGGTGTTGCCGGCCAGGATGTCGGTGACGATGCCGGCCGCGCCGGGGTCCATGACCTCCGCGGGCGCCTTCCTCGTGTCCGGCCCGACGAGCGTCTCGCCCGCGTTGTCGATCACGGTGAGCAGCGTCGTCTGCTCGGCGAGCTTGCCGCCGTCGGCGAGGACGCCATACGCGCGGACGAGGTCCCTCGGGCGGACCTCCTCGACACCCAGGGCGAACGACAGGCCCGCGTTGGTCTTGCCGCCGCGGAACCGGATGCCCATCGCCTCGGCCTGCTGCTGGACGGCGTCGTTGCCGATCGTGGCGAGCGCCTTGACCGCGGGGATGTTGAGCGAGAAGCGGAGGGCATCCCGGACGCGGACCGGGCCGCGCTCGAGGTTGTCCGCATCGGTCGGGGTGTAGCCGCCGCCGAAGTCGGTGACGACGTCCATGAACATCGATGCGGCCGTGATCGAACGGTTCGCGATGCCGGTGCCGTAGACGATCGGCTTGAACGCAGAGCCGGGCTGGCGGAAGCCGTCCGCCAGGACGTCGAACCGGGGCTGGAACTTCTTCGTCGCGCGCGTCGCGTCGGCGTTCGCGGACCCCACGTAGGCGACGATCTCACCGGTCTGGTAGTCCTGCGCGATCAGCGCCCCGTTGCGCAGGTCCTTGTTGCGCAGGTTCTTCATCCAGTCCTCGTACGTGAGGCCGAGGGACTTGGCCGTCGCCGCGGGGCTCTTGGCGTGCGGGACGATTGTCGCCGCCTTGACCCACTTCTCGGCCAGCTTCTGGAGGCGCCAGTCGAGCGACGTCGTGACGTCGAGGCCGCCTCGCTCGATCTTGGGGCACGTCTCCGCGCCGTCGCACAGCCGGTCCGTGAGCTCCTTGCGGACCTGCCACACGAACTGGCTGGCGAGCCACTGGCTGGACTTCTGGGGCGCCAGCACGACCTTCTCGGCCTTGGCGGCCTCGTAGTCGGCGGCCGTGTACCGGTCTCCGGTCAGGGGCGTCCGGCCGCGGGCCATCTGGTCGAGGACCAGGTTGCGACGCTGGACGATCCTCGTGTCCGCGGGGACGACGAGCTGGGATTCCTTGCAGGTGTCCTCCGTGTCGCCGGGGACGAGGCACTCCTCCTCGGCGTTGCGCACGAGGTCGTACGTGGACGGGGACTGGGGGAGCGCGGCGATGATCGCGGCCTCGGCGAGCGTCAGGTCCTTGAGGTCCTTGCCGAAGTAGCCCTTGGCCGCCGCGGCGACGCCGTACGACTCGTTGCCGTAGTAGTTCTGGTTGAGGTAGGCCGCCATGATCCGCTGCTTGCCGTCGGGGCCGGAGTAGGCCTGGGTCACCCGGATCGACTGGATGATCTCCTTGACCTTCCGGCTCGCCGAGAGCTCGGTGACCGGGGTGCTGTCCTGGGTGAGCAGCCGCTGGCGGACGAGCTGCTGGGTGATCGTGGAGGCGCCGCGCGGGCGGCCACGGATCGCGTCGATGCCCGCGGCGACGATGCCCACGGGGTCGAAGCCCGCGTTGTCCCAGAAGCTCGAGTCCTCGATGGCGGTCGTCGCATCGACGAGGACGGGCGGGATGTCCTTGAACGCCACGACGTCGCGGTTGAACTCGCCGAAGCGGGCCAGCTCCACCTTGTGCTCGCGGTCCCAGATCACGGACTGCTCCGGCAGCTGGATCTTCTCCAGCATCTTCGGGTCGGGGAGGCCGTTCGAGAGCTGGGTGAACCCGGCGATGGCGACGCCCGCGCCCACGATGCCGAGGACGAGGAGCGCGGTGAACAGGACGAGGCCCATGCGGGCGGCGCCGCCGATGCCCTTGCGGCGTCGCGACGCGCGCGGGGACGGCGTGGAGCTGGATGTCATCAGGTGGAGTGTGCCCCTCGGCGGTGGATCGGGCCATGGCATGGCCGTTGCAACGATTGCATCGAGTCTTGCATGTGTCGCATGCCGGGGCGGCGGAGGTTGCCCTTTCTGTATCGAACCTTGACGGCCGGCGTCAGGATCCGGCGCCGCGCCACAGCTCGTCCCAGCCCGCGGCCTCTCGCAGGTGGGCGTGCGCGTCGGCGAACGCCGCGTCGGTACGGGCGAGGGCCGCGCGAGCGTCAACCGTGGTCACGAGCCGGAAGGCGACCGGCGCGCCCGGCGCGAGCTGGCCGAGGCGGGGCAGGTCGGCGGTGATCACGACGGCGACGACCGGGTACCCGCCGGTCGGCTGGTGATCCACGAGGAGGACGATCGGCATCCCGTCGGGCGGCACCTGGACGGCCCCCGTGACGACGCCGTGCGAGGCGAGCTCGCCGGTCGCGAGGCCGGGGAGCGGCCGCCCGGCCAGCCGGAGCCCGACCCGGTCGCCGGCCGGGGAGACCGTCCACGCGCCGTCCACGAGCGCCCGCAGCGCGTCCGGGCCGAGCTCCGCGGCGTGCGGCCCGGCGAGCACCCGCAGCGGCGAGGTCGTGGTGACACGGGGCGGCGACGGGGGGCCCGGCCAGTGGGCACCCGGGACGACGAGGGTCGCCGCCGGCCTGGCGCCCAGCCGGTCCCCGGCCCGGAGCGCCCGGCCCTCGAGCCCGCCGAATGCCGCCCCGAGCGCCGTGGACCGCGACCCGAGGACCACGGGCACGTCGATGCCGCCGGGGATCGCGAGGTAGCCGCGCGCGCCGTCCACGGCCGCCTCGAGCGCCAGGTCCTCGCCCGCGGCGAGCGTGACCGAGCTGCCGGGAGGAACAGGTTGACCGGTCCCGACCACGCGCCCGGGCATGGTGCCGGCGATCGCGACCGTGACCGGCGCGAGGGCACGGACCGTCGGGCCCAGCAGCGTCGCCTCGAGCACCGCCGCACCGAGGTCGTTGCCGAGGAGCGCGTTGGCCACCGCCATCGACCAGCCGTCCGCCGCGCCGCCCGGCGTCACGCCCTCCGTCGCGAGCCCCGGCCGCCCGCGGGCCTGGACCGCGAGCAGCAGCCCCGGGTCGAGGACCTCGAGCACCGGCACCCGCTGCGGTGTCTCCTCCGGCGTCTCGTCCGGTGTCACCTCGGCACGAACCGCACGCGGTCGCCGGCACGGAGGAGCGCCGGCGGCGTGGCCCCGGGGTCGAACAGCCGCACCTGCGCCCGGCCGATGAGGCGCCAGCCGCCCGGGGAGGCCTGCGGGTAGACCGCGGTCATGGCGCCGGCGATCGCGACCGAGCCCGCCGGCACGCGCGTCCTCGGCGTCGCGAGGCGCGCCACCCGCAGCGCCTCGGGAAGCTCGCCCAGGTAGGCGAACCCCGGCGCGAACCCCGGGAACAGCACCTCGTACTCGGTCGCCGCGTGCAGCTCCACCACGCCCGCCGCCCCGAGCCCGGTCTCGGCACCGACGGCGTCCAGGTCCGGACCGTCCTCGCCGCCATAGCGCACGTCGATCACGTGGAGGACGCCGGCCGCCGGCGGGACGGCGACCGCCTCGTCGATGTGGGGGGCGAGCAGCGACCGGACCTCGTCCGGGTCGGTGGCGCGCGGGTCGAACGGGACGAGCACGCTCGCGGCGCCGGGAACGGGCACGCCCAGCCGGGGGTCGTGGGCTCGGAGTCCGTCCACGACCGAGGCAACCGCGCGGGCGCGGCGGGCATCGGCCACCACCCCGGTCCGCCCGAGCTCCACGAGCACGGCCGCATCCCCGAACGCGACGAGCCGGGCGCCCGTCACGGTGCCGGCTCCCCGCACGCGGCGAGGACGAGCGCCGCGAGCCAGCCGAGCCGAGCGGCCGCCACCGTCAGCCCGGCGCCCGGATCTCGACGCCCGCGGCCACGAGCGCGTCGCGGGCCGCGCGGGCGCGCGCCGCCGCGCCGGGCAGGTCGCCGTGCACGCACAGCGTGTCGGCGCGGACGGCAAGCGGCGAACCGTCCCGCGCGGTCACGGCGCCGCCGACGATGGCCAGCGCCTGGCGGCCGACGTCCGCCGGATCGTCGATGACCGCGCCGTCGAGGTCCCGCGGGCGGAGCGAGCCGTCGGCCTCGTAGGCCCGGTCGGCGAAGGCCTCCTCGGCGACGACCAGCCCGGCGTCCCGCCCGGCCGAGACCAGCGCCGAGCCCGCGAGGGCGAACAGCACGAGCTCGCGGCTGAACGACGCGACCGCTCGCGCGACGGCCGCCGCCGCTGCCTCGTCGCGGCTCGCGCGGGTGTACAGCGCCCCATGCGCCTTGACGTGGCGGAGGTCGACGCGGGCAGCGCGTGCGAAGGCGGCGACCGCGCCCACCTGGTACAGGACCGTCGCCTCGATCTCGGTGGGGGAGAGCGCCATCGCCCGCCGCCCGAAGCCGGCGAGGTCGGGGTAGCCGGGATGCGCGCCGACCGCCGTGCCGTGGCGCGCGGCGAGCGCGATCGTCCGGGCGATCGTCACCGGGTCGCCGGCATGGAGCCCCGCGGCCACGTTGACCGAGGACACGAGCGGGATGAGCGTCTCGTCCTCGCCCAGGGACCATGCCCCGAGGCTCTCCCCGACGTCCGCGTTCAGGTCGATCCGCATGGCCCGGATGCTACGCCGCCGCTACAGCGTCTCGCGCATGACCTCGTAGGCCTCCGCGTGGCGGCCCCGCGCCGCGAGCATCTCCGCGTACGCCGAGAGGAGGGCCTTGCGGCGGTACGGCGACTTGAGCTCCCGGGCCTCGGCGGCGATCACCTCCCACCCGGCATCCGCTTCGTCGAGGCGGCCGAGGGCGGTGAGCGCACGGGCGCGCGTGATGCGGGCGCCGGTCTGCTCTCCGGGGATCCCGGCGTCGGTCTCGAGCGAGAGCGACCGCTCCGCGAGCTCCAGCGCTCCCGAGGCGTCGCCGCGAGCGAGGTGGATCATCGCCTGCGTGTCGAGGACATGCCCGAGGTTGATGAGGTCTCCCCGCTGCTCGGCCGCCGCCCGTGCGCTCGCGGCCAGCTCCTCGGCACGGCCGAGGTTGCCGATCTCGACGAACGCGACCGCGAGCTGGTTCTCGAGCATCGCGATGTCGTCCACCTGGTGCGCCGCGCGGAAGAGCGTGATCGCCTCCAGCCCGGCGCGGATCGCGCCCTCGGCGTCGCCCGCGTTCCGCCGCGCGACGGACAGCACGTCGTAGAACACGGCCCGCCGGCGGATGTCGAGGCCCTCGATGCCGCCCCGCGCCTCCTCGAGGTACTGGCGCGCTCGATCCGGCGACCCGTGCCAGCTCTCGATCGAGGCCAGCGCGATCCGGATCCGGACCTCCATGTCCGGGTCCTCCGCGTCCTCGAGGCCATGCTCGAGGAGGTCGATGAGGAGGCGGCGCGCCTCGTCCGGGTCGTTGAGGTGCATGTGCACCCACGAGCGCCAGTACTGCGCGCGGACCCGGTCGGCGGGGCTCCCGCCCTTCGCGAGCAGGGAGCTCGCCTCGGCGAGCAGCGGACCGGCCTGGACGACGTCGCGCAGGCGCGCGTACGCCTCGCCCGCGCCCAGGAGCAGCTCCCCACGCACCACCCCATCGGGGGTCCGGTCGGCCAGCTCGAGATAGGCGTCGATCGCCTCCTGGTTGCGGCCCGCGGCGAGGTGCAGGTCCGCGTCGACCCGCGTCCAGCGGCCGGCGTGGTCGGTGAGCAGGCGGTCGGGGGTTGTGCCCAGCCGCGGGGCGAGGTAGTCGAGCGCGGCCATCGAGGGCTTCGCGTGGCCCAGCTCGAGCGCGCTGATGTAGGCCTTCGTGTAGCGGTCCCCGGCGAGCTCCTGCTGGGTCAGCTGGGCCGCGATCCGGGCGGTCCGGATCCGCTGTCCGATCGCCTTCGCCAGCTCGCGCTGGTCGACGACCACCCGCCGCCTGCTCCTCGTCCCTTCGGTCGCCTGCATGGTCGCGATCATACCCATCGGTCAACCAGCGGTCGACTCCTCCTCGACACAGGTCAGGAACTCGCCGAGCGTCGTGTCAAGCCGGGTCGTCATGAGCCGGAGCGCGGGCAGGGAGGGCACGGACCGCCCGTGCTCGACGGCGCTCACGAACGCCTTGCTCAGCGGCGCACCCAGGGCCGACTGCGTCAGCCCGCGGTCGGTGCGCCGCCGCCGGAGCTCCTGCCCAAGTCGCCGCCGCCAGGCCGGATCGATGCTCGCCGACAGTCGTCGCTCGATGTCTTCGGCGTCGCCCCCGTGGCGCATGAGTTGACTAATACTTGACTGCGGCACGGCCGAACCCTAGCATCACGGCGAAGGGGGACGCAAGGCGGCGGCCGCCTGGACCGTCCCGGCGTCTGCCCGCACAGGAGGACGCCATGGAACGCGCCAGGATCATCGTCAGCGTCGCGCTCGGGACGATCATGTCTCTTCTCGCGGCGGCGTCCGTGCTCGCCGACGGCGGGGGCACGGCCTATCCCCGGTGAATCAATAAATGCGTGACGGAGCGGAGCGCAACACGCTACGATGCACGCGAGCCGGAGCGGGGGACGGCACCTTCAGGGCACGGGACTCGGCTCCCGCGTCCTGCGGGGGGAACCGAAGAGCCGCCCACCGGCAGCCGCCCGGGGCGGCTCTTCGTTTGGGCCCAGTCGCGGGAGCCGCGATCAGGCGAGCTCGATGGCGCACCGGAGCAGCTCCGCGACGCCCCACGCCTGCCACGGGCAGCCGCGGGCCGCGTGCGGCGGCTCGGGCTCCAGGAGCTCGGCGACGCCGCCGATGACGCCGAGCGCGTCGAGCGCGCGATCGAGCTCCGCCCGCGCGGCGTCCCGGCCCCGGAACCGCGCCACGGCGTCGAGCCACGGCCCGAGCAGCCACGTCCAGGCCGGTCCTTGGTGGTACGCCGAATCGCGGAACGCGGGCGGTCCTTCGAACCACGCGCGGTACCCGGGCTCGAACGGCGCGAGCGTCCGCACCCCGCCCGGTACCACGAGGTGCTCGCCCACCGCCTCGAGCACGGTGGCCGCCTGTGAGGCGGACACGAGGTCGGGCAGCAGCGACAGCGCGAACAGCTGGTTGGGGCGCAGCGACCCGTCGTCGCCGTCCCGCCCGTCGACCACGTCGTTCAGCCAGCCGAGGTCGGTGCGCACGAAGCGGGCGCGGAACGAATCCGCGGCGAGCGCCGCGGCGGCGGCATGCCCGGCCGAGGCCTCGTCGTCGCCCTCGGTGGAGGCCCAGCGGCGTGCGTGGCGCAGGGACTCGATCCACAGCGCCTGGATCTCGACGGGCTTCCCGTGGCGCGGCGTGATGACGACGCCGTCCACCTTGGCGTCCATCCAGGTGAGCTGGAGGCCGGGCTGGCCGCCGCGGACGAGGCCGTCGGCGGGATCCATCGCGATCCCGAAGCGCGTCCCGCGCCGGTACGCGCCCAGGATCTCCTCCACCGTCGGACGCAGGTCTGGCACGAGCGCCGCGTCGCCGGTCGCGCGCTCGTACGCCGCGAGCGCGTGGACGAACCACAGGGGCGCGTCGATCGCGTGATAGGCGCCCTCGCCGTCCGCGCCGGGGAAGTGGTTCGGCAGGAGCCCGTCGCGCACGAGCCCCGCCCAGGTGCGGAGGATCCCGGCGGCGGCCTGGTGGCGACCCAGCGCGAGCGCCGTGCCGGGCAGCGAGATCATCGTGTCGCGCCCCCAGTCGCCGAACCAGGGATAGCCGGCGATGACGGACACCCCGGGCTCGCCCGTGGCGGCCTCGTACCGCCGCACGAGGAACCGCTCCGCGGCGACCGCGAGCGCGCCGAGCGCGGGGCGGCTGGCGGCGCCGGGCACCGCCTGCGCCACGGCCACCGCGCGTGCGCGCGCCGCGGCGACGACCGCGGCGCCGTCCTCGGGACGGGGGACCGGCGCCTCGGAGCCGGAGGCGGTTCCCAGGACGAGCACGACGGAGCCTCCGGCCGCGATCGTCGCCTCCAGGACCACCGGTGCGTGGAGCACCTCGTCGGGCGCGGTGCCACGCGCGGCCTCGAGCGGGTAATCGACGGGCACCTCACGCGGGTCGCGGGCGACGGAGCCGTGCGCGAGGGCGATCGTCAGAGCGGGCGCGTCGCCCGCCCAGGTGATCGTCGCCGTGCGGCCGTCCCCGGCGAGCGTCACGCCGTCGGGCGCCCGGGACGGGGACCCGGGATGGTGGTCGCGACCGGCGAGCAGCGGCCGCAGGCGCAGGGTCGCGTCGACCGGGGCGTCGTCCGTGCGCCGGTACACGAGCACGGTCGCGTTGACGAGCGGCGGCATCGCCGCGTCGAGCGCCACGGTCACCCCGGCCGCCGAGGCCGAGCCGGCCGCGATCGCCAGTCCCGGGAGCGGGTGCTCCACCCCGTCCACGATGAGGCTCGGCTCGATCGACGTGACGAGCAGGACCCGACCGTCGGGCGGCCTCGTCGCCGCGACCAGCCAGCCGTGGTAGCCGCGCGTCGGCGGCCCAGCCACCGGCCCCAGCGCGTACCCGCCCAGGCCGTTCGCCAGCAGCCACTCCCCGGGCTCGGACGGCCGCGAAGACATGCGCATCGGACCGGCCGTCACGGCGCGAACCCGTCGGTCGCCTGGTCCGCGAGGCGGCCGTCGATCGCAAGCGACGAGGAGACCCCGGCGCCGAGGATCGCGACGTCCGCGTGCCCGGCGGCGACAGCGGCAAGGGGCGGGGTGGGGGAGGGCAGCACCCGACGAGCGTACGGGCCCGGTCAGACCTTCGCGAGGGCCTGGAGCAGGCGGTCGACGAACATGGCCTGCGCGGGGTTGAGGCGGCGGCGGGCCTCGCTGGGGCGGACCCACGCCACACGGTCGATCTCGGGCACGGTCACGAGGCGCCCCGTCTTCGGCGGCCACTCGACCTCGACCTGCATGCCGCGAAGCGCCGTGGGATCCAGGTCGCCCTCGATGCCCCAGCCATGGACGACCTTGCCCGAGCGCATCCGCACCTCGCCGAGGTCGAACGCCTCGCCGCGCGGCGCCGCGTGGCCGGTCTCCTCCTCGAACTCCCGGTAGGCCGCCTCGATCAGGGCCTCGCCGTCGTTCACCGCACCCTTCGGGATGGACCATGCGCCGGTGTCGCGCCGCGCCCAGATGGGCCCGCCCGGGTGGGCGACGAGCACCTCGATGACGTCGTCGACGCGGCGGTACAGGAGCAGTCCGGCAGACAGCTTGGGCATCGGCAGGTCCGGATGGTGCAGCGCACACGAAAGCGCCCGAAGGAACCGTACCGTACCGTCACGCCCGCGCCACTGCCAAGCAAGCTCGGCCTTGTCGCAGCGGCCCCGGCACCTCCACCTCGCCGGCCTTGCGGCCTCGTCGGCGGCGGTTCGGGGACCCGGTCCGATGATCACTCATCGGTCCGGCGTCGGTACCACCGGCCCCTTCGGGCAAACCGAACGATATCCGTGCGCCAGGGGGCCCACAACCGGCTTGTCCACGAACTTGCGGGCCCGGCAGGGGAAGTTGTCCACGTTTCGGCGGCAGCGTGGATAACTTGTGCACATTCGTGCTCGCGGGCCTCAGTCGTCGGCGACGACGCCCCGCGCGGACCTGGCCGGGGCCACCTCGTGGTGGCGGAGGCAGCGGGCCTCGTACGTCTCGACGGTCGGGGCCTCGAAACCGCCGATCACGATCAGCGGATCGTCGATCGCCGCCGGCCGCCCGCCGACGAGCCGCTGCGTCCGCGTGGCCGTCTCGCCGCACACGACGCAGATGGCGCTCAGCATCGTGATCTCGTCCGCGAGCGCCAGCAGCTCCGGCATGGACCCGAAGGGCCGGCCGGCGAAGTCGGTGTTGAGGCCGCTCGCGATGACGTGGCGTCCGCTCTGGCGCAGCGTCTCGACGACGCGCGGGAGGTTGCCGTCGAAGAACTGGGCCTCCTCGATCCCCACGAGGTCCACGTCTCGCTCGCGCGCGAGCGAGAGGATCGCGACCGGCTCGCCCTTGGGCACGGGCGTCGAGGGATAGCGCGCCTTGGACCGGCTCTCGGCGTACTCGGCGGGCGTGCGGTCGTCCACGTCCGGGCGCACGAGCAGGATCCTGCGCTTGGCAATCTCCGCGCGGCGGAGCAGCCGCAGGAGCTCGTCGGTCTTGCCCGAGGACATGCAGCCGGCGATGACGTGGAGCCAGGGATCGGCACGGAACAGCATCGCCACCGAATCTACCGGCTCGGGCGGTCTCGCGACGGCGGCTGCAACGCGATTGGGAGCACGACGCGGGTCGATCGCACGCGCCCGCGCGAGGTGCCCGGCATGATCGGGCCCATGACAGCCTTCAGCGTGGGCCGGACCGAGCGCGTCCTGGCCGCCGAGCGCCGGATCGCCACCGTCGCGCACCTCCTCGACGACATCGTGCGCGTCCCCGGCACCGGCATCCGCGTGGGCCTCGACCCGATCCTCGGCCTCGTCCCGTTCCTCGGCGACATCACGAGCGGCGCCGTGTCCGCGTGGATCGTCCTGGAGGCGGCGCGGTTCCGGCTCCCGGGCGTCGTGCTCGCGCAGATGATCGTGTACGCGACCGTGGACTTCCTGGTCGGGCTGATCCCGTTCCTTGGCGACCTGTTCGACTTCGGGTTCAAGGCCAACACGCGCAACCTCGCGCTGTTCCACAAGCATGCGGTGGACCCGGGCGCGAGCACCGCGTCCTCGTGGGCGCTGGTGGGCGGCATCGCGCTCGCGTTCGTGGGTCTCCTGTGGCTCGGGATCGTCCTGATCTCGAGGCTCCTGTCGGTCGTGTTCTGACGGGCGGAGGCGCCCCGACCGGGTAGCCTCTGTCCGATGGCTGCGATCTCGGCCGAGCGGCTGACCAAGCACTACGCGGCGGGCCGCGCGTCCATCCGCGCGCTCGAGGACGTCACGCTCGAGGTGCGCGAGGGCGAGATCTTCGGGTTCCTCGGACCCAACGGCGCCGGGAAGAGCACGTTCATCCGGCTCCTGCTCGGCTTCCTGCACGCCACCAGGGGCCGCGGGTCCGTCCTGGGGCTCGACATCGCCCGCGACAGCGTCGCGATCCGCGAGCGCACCGGGTATCTCCCGGGCGGCATCGCGCTGTACGACGGGCTGACCGGCGAGCGCCAGCTCGACTACCTCGCGGCCCTCTCCGGTCGGCCGTCGATCCGCCGCGCGGAGCTGTGCGACCGACTGGAGCTGCCGGCGCGCACGCTCGCGCGCCCGATCCGCGACTACAGCCGCGGCATGCGCCAGAAGATCGGGATCGTCCAGGCGCTCCAGCACGACCCGGAGCTCGCGATCCTCGACGAGCCGTCCGAGGGCCTGGACCCGCTGATGCAGCGCGCGTTCTACGAGATCCTCGACGGGCTGCGCGCGGACGGCCGCACGATCTTCTTCAGCTCCCACGTGCTGTCGGAGGTGGAGCGCGTGTGCGACCGGGTCGCCGTGGTACGGGCCGGACGGCTGGTCGCGCTGGAGGACGTGGGGACGCTCCTCGCGCGCCGGCGGCGGCGCGTCGAGATGCGGCTGTCCGGCCCGGCGCCCGACCTCGCGGGGGTGGCCGGCGTGTCGAACCTCGTCGTCGAGGGTGACCGGCTCACGTGCGACCTGGACGGCGACCCGCGGGCGTTCCTCGCCGCGCTCCGTGACGCGCCGGTCGCGGACCTCACGATCGAGGCCGCGCGCCTCGAGGAGGCGTTCCTCGAGCTGTACGAGGGCGAGGCGGCCGACGAGGCGGCCGCCGCCGGCCGCCGGGACCCCGCACCGTGATCAACGGGCCGCTGCTCCGGCACACGTGGCGCTCGCAGCGGGTGCGCGTGCTCGTCCTCGCCCTCGCCCTCGGGCTGTGGGGCTTCCTGATGCCGGTGGTCTACGCGACGTTCGGGCGCCAGATGGAGACGCTCCTGCGGTCGGGGATCGTGCCGGACGCGTTCCTGCGGCTGCTCGGGGCGGACCCGTTCAGCCTCGGCGGGGCGGTCGCGCTCGGCGCGGTGCACCCGGTGGCGCTCGGGCTCCAGCTCGTCTACCCGGTGGGCTTCGCGGCCTTCGCCATCGCCGGCGAGCGCCAGCGCGGCACGCTGGAGGTGCTGCTCAGCCGACCCGTGTCGCGGCGGTCCGTGTTCGCGACGCTGCTGCTGGCGATCGCGGGCTTCGCGGCGATCACGACGCTCGCCCAGGTCGCGGGGACCGTGCTCGGTGCGGCGGCCTACGACGTCGCCGGTGGGCTCGACGCCGGCGCGCTCTCGTTCCTGGCGCTCAACACCCTGGCGCTGCTCGTGGCGCTCGCCGCCGTCACCCTCGCGGCATCGGCGTCCTCGGACCGGGTTGCCGCGCCGGTCGCGATCGGGCTCGTGCTCGTGATCGGGGGCTACGTGCTCGAGGTGCTGGGGACGATCTGGCCCGACGCCGCGTTCCTCCAGCCGATCTCGCCGTTCCACTACCTGCGCCCGCTCGAGATCCTCGCCGGGCGCGACGCGACGACGGACCCCGCGGTCCTGGTCGCGCTCGGGGTCGCGGCCGTGGCCTTCGGGCTGTGGCGGTTCCCGCGCCGGGACCTGGCCGCGCCGACCTGATCGTGCCGCCGGGCCGTTGCCCCGGGAAGCGCGCGAACGAGCGCGGCGTGGATGGGGCACCATCACGCACATGACGGAACCCACCGCGCCCGTGCCCCTGGAGATCGGGCTCAACCTTCCCACCTGGCCCCTGCGCGACGGCAGCTATGCCTCGTGGCCGGACATGCGCCGGCTCGCGCGGGCGATGGACGCGATGGGGGTCGACACGCTGTGGGTCCCGGACCACCTCCAGCGCTCGACCGCGGGCCGGGGCGTGTTCGGGTTCCACGAGTGCTGGACGATCCTCGTCGCCGCCGCCGAGGCCACCTCGCGGATCGGGGTCGGCCCGTTCATCGCCTGCACCGGGTTCCGCAACCCGGCGCTGCTGGCCAAGATGGCGATGACCCTCGACGAGGTGAGCGGCGGTCGCCTCGTGCTGGGGGTCGGCAGCGGCGTCCCGGAGCGCGACCTGTCGTGGCGCTCGTTCGGGTATGACGTCGCCCGGCCGATCGCCCGCTACGCGGAGGCGGCCGAGATCGTCACGAGTCTCCTGCGCGCCGAGGCGCCGTACACGTTCGAGGGCGCCATCCTCCGGACCGACGCCGCGGAGCTCATCCCGCGCGGCCCGCGGCCCACGTCGATCCCGGTGATGCTCGCCGGCGCGGGCGAGAAGACGCTCGCGGTGGCGGCTCGGCTGGGCGACCTCGTCAGCGTGAACCGCCCCATCGCCTCCCTTGACGACGCGACCGCGGTCGTCGCGTCGGCCACAGCGGCGTGCCACGCGGTTGGCCGCGACCCGTCGACCCTCGGCGTCACGGGCTGGGCGCGGCTGACCGTGGACGAGCAGGGGATCGCGATCGAGAAGCCCGGCTGCCTCGCCGGCGATCCCGCGACCGTGGCGGACACGGTGCGGGCGATCCACGCCGCCGGCGTCAGGCACCTGACGTTCTACGTCGGCGCGGCCGACGACCCCAGCCCGCTGCCGGCCCTCACGGACGCGATGCTGGATCGCTTCGGGCCGTTCCTCGAGGCGATCCGGGCGGCCTGAACCCGCCCCACGACGCGCGTGCGGGACCGCGTCCGAGCGCTACGCGGTGGCAAGCTCCGGCGGCGTCGACCAGGAGTGGAGCGTCGCCATGTAGTTCGCGCGCTCGAACGCCGTCGGGTCGCCCATCGTGGCCGCGGTCGCGGCGCCACGGAGCTGGGAAACGGACTCGTACTCGCGCGTCTCGAGCCACTCGACGAGCTCCTGCTCCACCGTGTGCACGAACTCGGGCCCGTGCTTGAGGATCGCGGAGGTCATCATCGCCACGTCCGCGCCCACGAACAGCGCCTTGACCGCGTCCGTCCCCGAGTGCACGCCCGAGGTCGCGGCGAGCGAGACGCCGGGACCCAGGATCGGCCGCAGGATCGCGATCCAGCGCAGCGGCTGCCGGAGCTCCGAGGAGTGCGAGAGCTCGACCCTGTTGACGACGTCGAACGTGTCCAGGTCGAGGTCGGGCTGGTAGAACCGATTGAACATGACGAGGCCGTCCGCGCCGGCGGAGACGGCGCCCACCGCGAACCCGGCGAGGGCCGAGTAGAACGGGCTGAGCTTGATCGTTACCGGGATCGTGACGACCGCGCGGACCGCGCGGATGAGCTCGAGGTCCATCGCCTCGCGGTCCGCCGCGGTCATCCGCGGGTCGGCCACGAGGTGGTACAGGTTGAGCTCCAGGGCATCGGCGCCGGCCTGCTGGATCTGCCGCGCATAGCGGACCCAGCCACCGGGCGTGGCGGCGTTGAGGCTCGCGATCACCGGGATCCGGAGCTCCCGCTTGTAGATCGCGATGAGCTCGACGTAGCGATCGCTCGGGGACGGGATGGAGTCGATGGCCGGGAAGTAGTCCAGCGCCTCGGCGAACTGGTTCGTCCCGGCCTCGAGGGCCCGGGTGAGCTGGATCTCCTCGTTGAGGATCTCCTCCTCGAACAGCGACGGGAGGACGATCGCCCCCGCGCCGGCACGCTCCATGCGGCGGGCGGTCGCGAGATCGCCCGTGTACGGGGAGGACGAGCAGACGAGCGGCGAGCGCAGCTCGAGCCCGAGGTAGCGGGTGCGCAGGTCGACGGTCACGCGAGGTCTCCCTTCCCGTTGGACGGCGCGGCTGCCGGGACGGCCGCCTCGAGGATCGCGGTGCCGTCCGCTCCGTCGGCGTCGGCATCCTGTGCCTCGGGAGGCGCGGCGTCGGCATCGTGATCGGCGTGGACGACGTGCGGGACGCTGCGGTGGATGCCCGCGAGCTGCTCGTAGTAGCGCCAGCGCTCGTCGGCGTCGGCCTGGGCGAGGCTCGCGAGGTCCGCGGCCCGCTCCGGGTCCGTGCGCTGGAGGATCGCGAACCGCGTCTCGTTGGCGACGAAGGTGGCGATCGGCAGGCTCGGCTTGGCCGAGTCGAGCTTGAACGGCGTGCCGTCCTCCACCTCGCTCGGCTGGAACCGGTACAGCGGCCAGTAGCCGCTCTTGACGGCGTCCTTCTGGTGGCTCATCGACTTCGACATGTCGATGCCGTGCGCGATGCAGGTGGCATAGGCGATGACGAGCGACGGGCCGTCCCACGCCTCGGCCTCGAGGAGCGCCTTGATCGACTGGGCGTCGTTGGCGCCGAGGCTGATCTGGGCGACGAAGACGTTGCCGTAGGAGCGGGCGATCGCGCCGAGGTCCTTCTTCCCGGTGCCCTTGCCGGCGGCCGCGAACTTCGCGACGGCGCCGCGCGGGGTGGCCTTGGAGGCCTGGCCGCCGGTGTTGGAGTAGACCTCGGTGTCGAGGACGAGGACGTTGACGTTGCGGCCCGACGAGAGGACCTGGTCCAGCCCGCCGAAGCCGATGTCGTAGGCCCAGCCGTCGCCGCCGATGATCCACACGCCCTGGCGGACGAGGTCGGTCGTGAGCGGCAGGAGCTGGCGGGCGTCGGCGGCCGCGTCGCCGGTCACGGTCTCGAGGACGGCCCGGAGCCGCTCCACGCGCTCGCGCTGGGCGACGATCTCGGGCTCGGTCGCCTGCGGGGCGTCGAGGATCTCGCGGACGAGGTCCTCGCCGACCACCGGTGCGAGCCGCGTGAGCAGCTGCTGGGCGAACGACGTCTGCGCGTCGAGCGCGAGACGCATCCCCAGCCCGAACTCCGCGTTGTCCTCGAACAGGCTGTTGGCCCAGGCGGGTCCGCGGCCCTCGGCGTTCTTCGTCCACGGGGTGGTGGGCAGGTTGGCGCCGTAGATGGACGAGCAGCCCGTCGCGTTGGCCACGATCATCCGGTCGCCGAACAGCTGGGTCACGAGGCGCAGATACGGCGTCTCGCCGCAGCCCGCGCACGCACCGCTGAACTCGAACAGCGGCTCCAGCTGGGCCGCGCCCTTGACGGTGTCGTGGGCGATGGCGGCCCGATCGAGCGGCGCGATCGCGGCGAACGCGTCCCAGCGGACGCGCTCCTCGTCGCGGTGCTCGAGGTACGGCGCCATGTTGATCGCCTTGTGGCTGACGTCGGACTTGCTCTTGGCCGGGCAGACGTCCACGCACACGCCGCAGCCGGTGCAGTCGTCGGGCGCGACCTGGATCGTGATCCGGTGGCCCGGCAGGTCGCGCGACTTGAACTCCTTGGACGGGAAGCCGGCGAGGGTCGGGGTGGCGTCCTCCGGGTAGACCTTCATCCGGATCGACGCGTGCGGGCAGACGATGGCGCACTTGCCGCAGTCGATGCAGATGGCCTGGTCCCAGATCGGGATCTGGGGCGCGATGGCGCGCTTCTCGTACTTCGTCGTGCCGCTGGGGAACGTCCCGTCGACCGGGAGCGCCGAGACCGGGAGGAGGTCGCCGTCGCCCGCCATGAGCCGGGCGGTCACGTCGCGGATGAAGTCGGGGACCGTGTCCGGCACGAGCGCGCGCATCGGGAGCGCATCGCCGATCGGGCCCAGGGGCACGCGGTGGAGCCGCTCCAGGGAGCGGTCGATGGCGGCGAAGTTGCGCTGGACCACCGCCTCGCCGCGCTTCGCGTAGGTCTTCCTGACGAACGCCTTGATGCGCTCGATCGCGTCCTCCGCGGGCAGCACGCCCGAGAGGTGGAAGAAGCACGGCTGCATGATCGTGTTGATCCGGTTGCCCATGCCTGTCTCGGCGGCGACCGCCATCGCGTCGATGATCCAGAGGTTGATCTGCTTGTCGACGAGCTGGTGGCGGACCTCGGCCGGCAGGTGCTCCCAGACCTCGTCCGGGCCGTACGGCGAGTTGAGCAGGAACGTCGCGCCGTGCTTGGCGCGGTCGAGCATCCGGACGCTCTGGAGCAGGCCGAACTGGTGACAGGCGACGAAGTCCGCGTTGTCGACGAGGTACGACGAGTGGATCGGCACGGGGCCGAACCGGAGGTGCGACGAGGTGACCGAGCCGGACTTCTTGGAGTCGTAGACGAAGTAGCCCTGCGCGAACAGGTCTGTGCCCTCGCCGATGATCTTGACCGAGGCCTTGTTGGCGCCGACCGTGCCGTCCGACCCCAGGCCGAAGAACAGGGCCTGGACCTCGCCCGCGGGGCGGGGCTGGCGGAAGGTCGTGGCGATCGGGAGGCTGAGGCGGGTGACGTCGTCGTAGATGCCGACGGTGAAGTGGCGCTTGGGCTTCGCGGCGAGCAGCTCGTCGTAGACGGGCTTGATCATCGCCGGCGTGAACTCCTTCGACGACAGGCCGTAGCGGCCGCCGATCACGCGCGGGGCGGTCTCGAACGGGGCCTCGTCGGCGTCCATCGCCTCGGCGAGCGCGGCGACGACGGCCTGGTACATCGGCTCGCCGACGGCGCCCGGCTCCTTCGTGCGGTCCAGGACCGCGATCGAACGAACGGTCTTCGGCAGCGCGGCGAGGAGCTCGGCGGCCGGGAACGGCTGGAACAGGCGGATCGTGAGGACGCCCACCTTCTCGCCCGCGGCGACCATCGTGTCTACGGTCTCGCGGACGGCTCCCGCGCCCGAGCCCATGATCACGATGACGCGGTCCGCGTCGGGTGCGCCGTGGTACTCCACGAGGCGGTACTGGCGGCCGGTCTGGGCCGCGAGCTCGTCGAACACCTCCTGGACGATGCCCGGGACGGCGTCGTGGTACGGGTTGCACGCCTCGCGGGCCTGGAAGAACACGTCCGGGTTCTGGGCCGTGCCGCGCACGACCGGCGTCTCCGAGGTGAGGCCGCGGCGGCGAAACGCCAGCAGGTCGTCCTCGCGGATCAGCGCGCGCATGTCGTCCGCGTCCAGGACGGAGATCTTGTTGACCTCGTGGCTCGTGCGGAAGCCGTCGAAGAAGTGGAGGAACGGGATGCGCGCACGGAGCGTCGCCGCGTGGGCCACGAGCGCGAAGTCGTGGGCCTCCTGGACCGAGCCCGACGAGAGCAGCGCCCAGCCCGTCGCGCGGGCATGCATGACGTCGCTGTGGTCGCCGAAGATCGAGAGCGCGTGCGTCGCCAGCGTGCGCGCCGCGACGTGGATGACCGCCGGGGTGAGCTCGCCCGCGATCTTGAACATGTTCGGGATCATGAGCAGGAGGCCCTGCGACGCCGTGAACGTCGTCGTGAGCGCACCCTTCTGGAGCGAGCCGTGGACCGCACCCGCGGCGCCGGCCTCGGACTGCATCTCGATGACCGTGGGGACCGCGCCCCACAGGTTCGGCTTGTGGGCGGCCGACCAGTCGTCGCAGTACTCGGCCATGCCCGAGGCGGGGGTGATCGGGTAGATGGAGATCACCTCGCTCATGGCGTAGGCGACCCGTGCGGCCGCCTCGTTGCCGTCGAGGCATTCCCAGTGCGCTGTCATCGTGGCTCTGCGTCCTTTCGGGTGGCGCGACCACCCGTGCTGGCGTGGCGACGGGGGTATCGATGGGACGCCGCCGTCGTGGCGGACTCGTTCCCCCAGAGTCTGCGCGTGGGACCTGCACGATCCGTGGGCGAACAGGCCCATCGACGCGGCCACAAGGTCACCGGTATCCATGCCATTGGGGGCCGAATGGCCCGCGTCGGGCGCGGCGCTCGGGCCTGGGGGCCTCAGGCCCGCGTGCGCGGATCGCCACCGGTCGCGGTTCGCCGGCTCATCCGGCCCCGCGGCTTCGGCGCACCGCGTGCCCGGTCGATTGCCGGTCCCGGGGCTCTCCCGGTCACCGGCGCCGTGGCTCGCCCGCTCGCGTGCCCCTCGCCCGCGTGCCCCGTGGATCGCCGGGCGTTCCAAGCAGCGGCCCAAGCGGCTCGTTGGAGCACGGGGCGTTCCATCGGGCGGCAGGCGGCATCAGTCGGAACGCCAAGCGTTCCAGGTGGCGGCTCGAAGCGCTCCGTGGAACGCTGGGCGACCCACGAGCTCGCGCGGCACCGCGGAGGTGCCTGGAACCTGGGCGATCCACGCCCGAGCGGGGAACCCAGGGCGATCCACGTGCGCGCGGAGCGCGCGAGGGGCCGGCGACACGCGAGACGGACCCACGCGACCGCCGTCATGTCCCCGCGGCGAGGACCTCGTCGATGCGCGCGAGCTCGTCGGCCGCGAACCCGGGAGCGCTCGCCGCTCGCACGTTGGCCTCCAGCTGGGCGACGGAGCTCGCGCCCGCGAGGACGGTCGTGATCCGTGGGTCGCGCAGGATCCACGACAGCGCCATCTCCGCGAGCGGCTGGCCACGGCCGGCCGCCACCTCCGCCAGCCGGCGCACGACCGGCAGGTTCGTGTCCACCTCGTCCGCGTCCAGGAACCGGGACCAGGTCGCGCGCGAGCCGGCCGGGATGCCGGCAAGGTAGCGGTCGGTCAGCTGCCCCTGGGCGAGCGGCGAGAACAC
>JAICUV010000363.1 GCA_025935655.1 Chloroflexota bacterium
CTCAATGGCATCGACCCGGACGTCTGGGATCCCGCGAACGACCCCGCCCTCGCCGCGTCGTACTCGCGCGAGCATCCCGCGGGCAAGGCGGTCTGCCGCGCGGACCTGCTCGCGCGCAACGGCTTCGACCCGGCCGACAACGGGATCGTCGCGGGGATGATCGGTCGGATGGACCCGCAGAAGGGGTTCGACCTCCTCGCCGACGGCGCCCGCGACCTCCTCGCCACCGGGGCACGGATCATCGTCCAGGGCAGCGGGCACGCCTCGTTAGCTGACCCGTTCCGCGCGCTGGCCACGGCCAACCCGGGCCGGGTCGCGCTCATCGAGCGCTTCGACCGCGACATGGCCCGTCGGATCTACGCCGGCGCGGACGTGTTCCTCATGCCGTCACGCTTCGAGCCGTGCGGGCAGGGCCAGATGATCGCGCTGCGCTACGGGACGCCGCCCGTCGTTCGTCGGACCGGCGGCCTCGCGGACTCGGTGATCGATGCCGACGAACACCCGACCGAGGGGACCGGCTTCGTGTTCGACGCCGCGACGCCGGCCGCGCTCGTCGAGGCGGTTGGGCGTGCGGCCGCGCTGCGGCGCAGGCCGGTCGAGTGGGCCGCGCTCCGGGACCGGGGGATGGCGGTCGACTTCCGCTGGGACACCGGGTCCGCCCCGAAGTACCTGGAGGCGTACCGCAGGGCGATCGCGATCCGCCGCGGCGACTGACGCGCCGGAGCACGCCATCGTCCGCCCAGCCTTCCCGCCAGGCCGTGGCCATGCGAGAATCAGGCCCGATCTCGACCCCATCCGCGGCCTCGGCCGCCCGGAGGCCCCGATGCCCAGGCAGTTCGTCGTCCAGGTCCCCAACAAGCCCGGCCAGATGGCCGACCTCGCCGAGCAGATGGCGGCAGCGGGCGTCGACCTGCGCGCGATCGGCGGCGGCGGGCTCGGCGAGGTGGGCCACTTCATCCTCACGACGGCGGACGACGACAAGGCGCGCGAGGTCCTGGAAGCGGGCTCGTGGACGTACATCGAGGGGGAGTCGCTGCTCGCGGAGGTGGACGATCGACCCGGCGGCATGGCGCGTGTCGCGCGCGCGCTCGCCGACGCCAACGTGAACGTGCTGGGGCACCTGTTCCTCGGCCGCTGGAGCGACCGCGCGACGTTCGCGTTCGTCGTGGACGACCCGGACAAGGCGCGCGCGATCCTCGAGCAGCTGTAGCCCACGATGCGCGTCGGGATCATCGTTCCCCAGGGCTGGACGGGCGAGTACGACGGCTGGGACGCGTCGCGGGCCTGGGCGCGGAGCGTCGCGGTCGCCCACGAGGCCGAGGCCCTGGGCTTCGATTCCCTGTGGCTGTTCGATCACTTCCAGACCGAGCCCGTGCCCACCGACGAGATCACGTTCGAGGCGTTCGTCGGGCTCTCCGCGCTCGCTATGGAGACCGTGCGCGTCCGCCTCGGCCACCTCGTCCTGTGTGCGGGCTATCGGAACCCTGCGCTCGTCGCGAAGATGATCTCGACGCTCGACGTCGTGTCCGGCGGCCGCGCCGAGCTGGCGCTGGGCGCCGGGTGGAAGGAGGACGAGTACACCGCGTACGGCTTCGGCTTCCCGCCGCTGCGGGAGCGGATGGCGCTGCTCGAGGACACGCTCGAGATCACGACCCGCATGCTCGCGCCGGGCCGGTCGACGTACGAGGGCACCCAGGCGTCCGTGCGTGACGCCATCAACGTCCCGCGGGGCGTCCAGTCGCCGCGGATTCCGGTCATGGTCGGCGGGAACGGGCCCAACCGCACCTGGCGCCTGGCCGCACGCTTCGCGGACGAGCTCAACCTCGACTGGCTGTCGCCCGACGAGGTCCGCGACGCGCGGCCCGTGATCGCCAGCCGGTGCGAGGAGATCGGCCGCGACCCGGCGACGCTCCGCCTGTCGGTCAACATCGGCCGGACGCAGTCAGGGGCCGAGGGCGCCACGCGGGTCGCCCTGCTGCGCGCCTACGCCGACGCCGGCGTGGACCGGGTGATGACGCTGATCCGCGCCGCAGCCGACGACGACGGGGCCCTCGCGCGCTTCGCCGAGGACTGCCTGGCCGCGGGCTGTGAGCTGGACGGAGCCGGCTGATGGTCGACTCGTACGCGGGCATCGTCCCGGAGTCGCTCGAGGGGACGCTCGACCACCACCTTCGGCTGGCCGACGGGGAGATCGACGCGGCGATCGCTGCCGCGGGCGATGCGGCGTCCGTGCTCGAGCACCTCGAGCTGGCGGGCCGCCACGCCCGTCGCGGCTACGGCCGGACGGCGTCGCTGACCGGCATGCACCCCGACGCGGCGGTCCGGGCCGCGGCCGGCGACGCCCAGACCCGGTTCGACGCCTGGCGCACCGCCACCTTCGCTCGGCCGGACCTGTTCGCGGTGCTGGACGGGCTCGACACGTCCGCGCTCGCCGCGCCGGACGCCCGGGCGATCGCGCTGTGGCACGCGAGCGCGAAGGCGAACGGCGCGCACCTGGGACCCGACCGGCGCGAGTCGCTCGCGCAGCTCCAGGCGCGCGAGTCCGAGCTCGTCGTGGCGATCTCGCAGGCCTTCGTGGAGCACCTGCCGATCCTGGAGCTCACCGCAGACGAGCTCGACGGCCTGCCCGCCGACGTGCTGGCGCGCCTCGAGCCGGGCGAGGCACC
>JAICUV010000380.1 GCA_025935655.1 Chloroflexota bacterium
CCGGACGGCGGCGCGGCAGGAGCAGCGCGCGGGCCGCGTTCTCGCGGAAGCGGCTGGCGAACAGGGACGACTGACCCACCCGCCCGACCACGAGGTCCTCGACCTCCTCGGGGTCCGGGAACAGGAGCGCCTCGATGCCGTCGAGGGAGCCGTCGCCCTCGGGAAGGCGGATCGCGATCCCGTCGTCGGAGTAGATCGTCTGCACCTCGAGGCCCAGGCGCTCCTGCAGCCGCGCCTCGAGCGCGAGCGTCCACGGCGCGTGGACCCGGCCGCCGAACGGCGTGAGGATCACGAGCCGCCAGTCGCCCAGCTCGTCGCGGAAGCGCTCGATGACGATCCGGCGGTCCGTGGGCAGGGCGCCCGTCGCGTCGCGCTCGTCCTCGAGGTAGGCGAGGAGGTTCTCGGCGGCCAGGTCGTCCAGGTCGTGGTCCGCGTGGAGCCGGGCGGCAGCCTTCGCCCGACCCTTGGGGCCCTTCGCCAGGTCCTGCTCGACGGCGGCCGTGAACGCCCCGACCTGGCGTCCCAGCTCCACGGGTCGCCCGACGGCGTCGCCATGCCAGAACGGCAGCTTGCCGGGGATCCCCGGGGCCGGGGTCACGGTCACCCGGTTCGGGCTGATGTCGGCCACGCGCCAGGAGCTGGCGCCCAGGACGACAACGTCGCCGTGCATCCCCGCCCGCAGCTCGTAGACCATCTCCTCGTCGAGCTCGCCCACGCGGCGGCCCGGCGTCCCGGCCTCCCCCTCGAGGAACACGGGGTAGAGGCCGCGGTCCGGGATCGTGCCGCCGCTCGTCACGGCGACCACGCGGGCGTCCCGGCGACCCTCCACGATGTCCGTGATCCGGTCCCACACGACGCGCGGCTTGAGCTCGGCGAACTCGTCGGAGGGGTACGCGCCGGCGAGCATGCCGAGGACGCCCTCGAGGACCTCGCGGGTCAGGCTCTCGAACGGCGCGGCGTGGCGCGCGAGGTCGAGCAGCTCGTCGACGGTGAGGCGCTCCCCCACCGTGATCGCGACGATCTGCTGGGCGAGCACGTCGAGCGGGTTGCGCGGCAGCGTCGTCTGCTCGATCGCGCCGTCGTGCATGCCCTTGACCACGACCGCGGTCTCCAGCAGGTCGCCGCGGTACTTGGGGAAGATCACGCCCTTGCTGGGCTCGCCGACCTGGTGCCCGGCCCGGCCGATGCGCTGGAGCCCGCGGGCGACGGACGTGGGGCTCTCCACCTGGATGACGAGGTCCACGGCGCCCATGTCGATGCCCAGCTCCAGGGAGCTGGTCGCGACGAGCGCGGGGAGGCGGCCGGCCTTCAGCTCCTCCTCAATCTCGAGCCGCTGCTCGCGCGCGATGCTCCCGTGGTGGGCGCGGACCAGCTCCTCGCCGGCGAGCTCGTTCAGCCGCTGCGCGAGCCGCTCCGCGAGGCGTCGGCTGTTGGTGAACACGATGGTGCTGCGGTGCTCGCGGATCAGCTCCAGGATCCGGGGATGGATCGCGGGCCAGATGCTCGTGCGCATCTCGCCACCGATGACGGGGCCGCCCGGCTGCTCGTCCTGCGGCAGCACCTCGCCCAGGCGGGCCATGTCCTCCACCGGGACGATGACCTGGAGCTCCAGCGGCTTGCGCGCGCCCGCATCGACGATCACGACCTCGCGGCCCTCGCCCACCCCGCCCAGGAACCGGGCGATCGTATCGAGCGGCCGCTGGGTGGCGCTGAGGCCGATCCGCTGGAGTGGCCTGGGCTGCGTGCCCTCGGGCGCGGCCGTCATGCGCAGCCGCTCGAGGCGCTCGAGGCTGAGCGCCAGGTGGGCGCCGCGCTTCGTCCCGGCGATGGCGTGGACCTCGTCCACGATCACCTGCTCCACGCCGCGGAGGATCTCGCGCGCCTGGCTCGTGAGCAGCAGGTACAGGCTCTCGGGCGTGGTGACGAGGATGTCCGGCGGGTGGCGCACGAGATCCCGCCGCTCATCGGCGGGCGTGTCGCCGGTCCGGCTGGCGATGGAGATGTGCGGCGGTTCCACGCCCAGCTGCTGGGCCGCGAGTGCGATCCCGGCGAGCGGGGCCCGGAGGTTCCGCTCCACGTCGTAGGTCAGGGCCTTGAGCGGCGAGACGTACAGGGTGCGGACCGTGCCCTGGACGCCGCGCTGCGGGAGCGGGCTCGGCTCGTGGACCAGCCGGTCGAGGCACCACAGGAACGCGGCCAGCGTCTTGCCCGATCC
>JAICUV010000227.1 GCA_025935655.1 Chloroflexota bacterium
CGTGCCCGCTGCCGCGCCGCGCATCCCGGTCATGGATATCCCGGCCGGCGCCCCCGCCGGCTTTGACGACGGCCCCGTGATGCCGCTCGCCGATGGTCCGATCACGGATCCGTCGTCGACCGAGCGCGAGCCGTTCAACAGCCCGGAGGGCGGGCGCATCGGCGGCGTCGCCGACGCGGAGGCACCCAGCCTGGCTGCGGCATCTGACGGGACCGCCGGCGACGAAGCCGAGCGCGGGGACTGGCACCGCACCGTCTAGCGCATCGTCATCCGTCCATCACGATCGCGGTCGTTCGTGGCCGCGACGTGGTGGCGCGCGTCCGTGGGGTTCGGGGAACCCAGGGGTCAGGATGTGGTCATCGGCCGGCACACCGGTCCGGCCACCGACCAGGACCCCGAAAGGAGACGCGTGATGTCCGCGCAGACCCCGTACCTCGAGGTTGACGCCATCGGCGTCTTCCCCACCGTGATCCTCTTCCTCGTGCTGTTCCTCACGGCGCTCGGGATCGTCGCGCACGCCGCGTTCGCCTGATCCCGTCGCCCCTCCCCCAGCCTCCCCGCGAACCCCGCCCGACCGGCGGGGTTTCGTGCGTCAACGGGCCTCGAGGTCGATCGCCTCCCCCGGTGCGACGACGCGGACCGGCACGCCCGGTGCCAGGCGGGCGACGGCCTCGGCGAACCGTGACCCGGGCGTCTCGAACGGCTCCGGTGCCACGCGCCGGAGGCCCGCCGGATAGAACGTGCCCCAGTGGATCGGCACGGCGAGCCGGGGGCGGAGGATCGCGGCAGCCTCGGCGGCGCGCTCCGGGTCCATGTGCCCCTCCCCGATCGTCGGGCCCCAGCCCCAGACCGGGAGCAGGGCGACGTCCAGCTGGCCGGCAAGCGCCTCCAGCCCGGGGAACAGGTCCGTGTCACCGGGGAAGTACGCCGTGCGAGACCCGCGGATCACGACGCCGATCGCGGGGCCGACGGGCCCGAACGGCTCCCGCTTCCCGGAGTGCTCCGCGTAGGTGACTTCGAGGCGGACGCGGTCGATCGTCACGTGGTCGCCGGGTTCCACCTCCTCCACCGGGCCGAGGTCCCAGCGCCGGGCGAGCCTGCCGAAGCCGCGCGGGACGATCACCGTGGGTCGTCCCGGGATCCGGCGCAGCGACGGCTGGTCGAGGTGGTCGTGATGGCCATGGCTGATGAACACGGCGTCGAGGTCCGCGAACAGCTCCGGGAGGACCGCCTCCACCTGGCGGCGGACCGGGCCGAAGCCCTCACGCAGCACCGGGTCCGTCAGGATGCGGAGGTCGTCGACCTCGATCAGCAGCGTCGAGTGCCCGAGGAAGGTCAGCCGTCCATGGGCCGGCCCGGCCTTCGCCGCGGGCGACGCGGCGCGGATCGCCCGCCACCCGGCATCGCGCGCGGCGTCTCGCTCAGGGGCCATGCATCCATGGTGCCGCGAATCTGCCTCGCGCGGGCAACGGACGTGGTCGCCTCGCCAGCCTCGTCGGGCTCGCCGCCGATGCCACGCTCCGCTCCGGCCTCACTCCGGCGCCACGCTCCCGCCTCGCTCCGACGCCGCTCCGGCGCCACGCTCCGGCCCCGTTCGGGCGCCACAGTCAACGAAACGGCGACTGGTGGGCCATCGGTCGAGCCTTTGTTGCCTGACGGACAACGAAACCGCGCGTAGAGGGGCGGTTGGTGCCCATGGGTCAACGAACTCGCGTCAGAGCGCCGCGCCACCGGGGTTTCGTTGACTGTGGGGCGGCCCCGAGGGGTCGGAGCACCGCACGAGGCCGATTTCGTTGACTGGCAGGCGGCCCCGATGGGTCAGAGCGCGGTGCCAACTGGGTTTCGTTGACTCTGGGGCAGCCCCGAGGGGTCGGAGCGCCTCGCCGGCGGAGTCACGTTGCCCGTGGGTCAACGGGCCCAGCCCGCCGCCGGAGAGTCCCGAGCTTCGGGGGTTGACATCCGCCATTCAACGTGCAGACTATCGTTCAGCAATTGCTGAATGGTACTTGGAGCCTGAACGGTGACCCCTTCCGGAACCCCTTCGTCCGAGCCGGTGCTCTACCCCGACTTCGAGCCGGAGGACGTCCGCTACATCGGCGACGTGGAGACGCTGCGCGCGATCAGCGACGCCACCCGGATGCGGATCCTGGAGACGATGGTCCAGCGCCGGTCCCCGGCCTGGTCCGTCAAGGAGCTGGCCGCGGCGCTCGACATGCCGCCGACCCGCCTGTACCACCATGTCGAGCTCCTCCTGGAGCGCGACCTCATCCGCGCCACCGAGCGCCGCGTCGTGTCGGGGATCATCGAGACCCGCTACAGCGCGGCCGCCCTCTCGTTCCAGCTCGATCGAGCCCTCTTCGCCGGTGACACGGCGGCGGGGCTCGAGGTCCTCCACCAGACGCTCGCGTCCGTCTTCGACACCGCCCGCGCCGAGATCGAGCTCGCGATCCGACTCCACGTCGTGGAGACGGGTCCCGACGCCCCGGACGACCGGCGGATCCTCCTCACGCGCGGGCTCACCCGGCTCACGCCGGCCCGCACGCTCGAGTTCCGGACCCGCCTGCAGGCGCTCACCGACGAGTACGGCGACGACCCCGCGAACGAGCCGGGCGCCACCGCGATCGGCTTCGTCGTGGCCGTGTATCCCATGCCCCCCACCAGTGGGTCCACCGACCCCCAGGAGCCATCCGATGACTGACGTCCCCTCCACGCCGAGCTTCGGCGTGCGCGACCTCCTGCGAATCCCCGACTTCCGCCGGCTGTACCTCGCCCAGGCCATCTCCGACCTGGGCGACGGAATGACCTACCTCGCGCTGTTCCTCCTCGTCCTCGACCTCACCGGGTCCACGGCCGCGATCGCCCTGATGTCGATCCTGGTGGCGCTGCCGCCGGTCACGATCGGCCTGTTCGCCGGCGCCTACGCGGACCGTCACGACCGCCGCCGGATCATGCTGGTCTCGGACACGATCCGGGCCGTGGTCGTCGTCGCCATGGTGCTGTTCGCCCGCGCCGACGCCCTCCCGGTCCTGTTCGCCCTTGCCTGCCTCCAGGCCGTGATCGGCACCTTCTTCACCCCCGCTCGCGTCGCGATGGTGCCGCGGGTCGTCCCGGAGCATGGGCTGCTGGCGGCGAACTCGCTCAGCCAGGCGACGCGGATGGTCGCGGGCGTCCTCGGCGCGGGCATCACCGGGCTCATCGCCGCGGCCGCGGGCCAGGTGTGGCCGGTGTTCCTCGTCGACGGCGCGACGTTCCTCGCGTCGGTGATCCTGGTCCTCGGCGTCAGCCGCTCGGCCGGGCTGCCCAGCGCCGCCGCGGCGGCGAGCGCCAAGGCGACCGGCATCGGCTCGGCGGTCGTCGACGGGCTGCGCGTCATCGCGCGCTCGCGACCGCTGATCGCGGCGCTCGCCGGGATCTCGGTGACGATGCTGGGGATGGGCGCGATCAACGTCCTGTTCATCCCGTTCCTCGTGGACGAGCTTGGCGCCAGCCCGGCGTGGGCCGGCCCGCTCGAGGCGGCGCAGACGATCTCGATGATCATCGCGGGCGGCCTCGTCGCGAGCCTTGCCACGCGGATGAGCGTCCCGCGCCTGTTCGTGGGCGGGATCGTGGGCCTCTCGGCCTGCGTCGGGCTCCTGTCCGTGGCGCCCGGGCCATGGGCGCTGCTGCTGATCATGTTCGCCGTTGGCCTGTTCGTGATGCCGGTCCAGGCGACGACGATGACGCTCGTGCAGCGGAGCACCGGAGACGCGACCCGCGGCCGCGTCGCGGGCGCGCTCAACGCGGTGATCCAGACGGCGTCGATCGGGTCGATGGCGGCGGCGGGCATCCTCGCCGACGTCGTCGGGATGCGGACCGTGTTCGCCCTCGGCGCGCTCGTCACGCTCCTGGCCGCGGTCGTCGCGGCGGCCCTGTTCCGCGGGTCGGCCGTCGGGTCCCCTGCCGATCCGGCCCGCGCCGAGACCCCTGCCGCCGCGGCCTCGTCCGGGGTCGCCGGCACGGCCTGACGATCGCCTCGAATCGAGAACGGCGCCGGCCTCGATGGCCGGCGCCGTTCGCGTGCGTTCCGGGGAAAGGTCGGGTCAGGCGCCTGCGCGCCAGTTCCCCACCGTCTGTTGCAGGCGGCCGATGACCGACCGGTAGTAGCGGCTGGGCGCGTAGGGATCCATCCGCGCGCTGACGTTGAGGAGCTTCGTCGACGTGAAGCTGAACCGGTAGCTGATCGTCTTGTTCGGGTCAGTCCAGAACAGCGACGCCATGGTCGTGGCCGCGGTCGCGCGGAACAGGCCCTTGATGACGTAGCTCATGCCCGTGATGCCGCTCGCGAAGACCGCCTGGGCGCCCGCCTTGATGAACGGGTAGCCGTAGTTGTCCACGCGCTTGATCGCGGTCGACTTCGTCGGGTTGCCCTCGCCCCACTCGTTGTTGCCGGATGCGTAGCACAGCCGGTTGAGCATGACGACGGAGTGGCTGGCCAGGTCCAGTCGCAGCATGTAGTCCTGGCCGTAGTACTTCGTGTTGGAGTTCCCGTTGCCATAGCTCGAGTTCAGGCCCATGCCGTTCTTCGTGGCCGTGGAGTACGGGTAGTGCGTGCTCGGCCACCCATTGCCATGGCCGAGGTAGATGAGCAGGTTCGCCCCGACAGCCGCGTCGCGGACGCGGCCCCAGGTGGCGTACGGGCTGTAGACCTTCTTGACCGAGGCGCCATAGCTGCGAGCCAGGTCGGCGAGCTTGTTGGCGCTGTCCTTGTAGGACGAGGTCGCGGAGCCTACGGGACCGACGACGATGACGACCTTGCGGGTCGCCGCATGGGCCTCCGGGGCCGACGCGGTCACGCCGGTGACGACGACGAGAGCGGCGAAGATCGAGATCAGCAGCGATCGGATCTTCCTGGACGACGCCCGCTGGGCGCCTTGACTGTGATCAGGCAACAGTCATGCCTCCTTCCTGCCGGAACGCACGACTCGGATCGTGCGACGGTTCGGTTCGCCGTCGTCGGCAGGACAAGGGGGCGGCCGGGCACGTGGCTGCGCGGGGGCGGGCCAGGAGATCGCCTGGGGGCGATCGAGGTGCCGGGTGGCGATCCACCCGAGGGTGCGACAGGGTGCCTGCCGGGGGCGACGGCTCTTCTGTTGTCGGTGCCTGTCTGCGATCGGGTGGCGACCTGGGGGTCCGCGGAAGTATGCCAGAAGCGGTGGCGCGCGTCAGCGGGCCGTCCGGCCGGCGGTGCGCGGGCGGTATCGTTGCCCGCAGATCGCGGGGCCGAGACGCGGGCCCGCGGCACCGGGGAGGCCGCGTGACGACAGGTTCGGGGGTTGCCCTTGCGACACAGGGGCTGGCCAAGCGCTACGGCCCGCGGGTCGCGCTCGACGGGCTGGACCTGCGGGTCCCGGAGGGGGTCGTCTACGGCTTCCTCGGTCCCAACGGCGCGGGCAAGACCACGACGATGCGGATCCTCACCGGTCTCGTGCACGCGGACGCCGGCCGGGTCGAGCTGCTGGGGCGGCCGTTCGGCCGCGGCGACCGGCGACGCCTGTTCGAGGTCGGGGCGCTCATCGAGTCGCCCGCGTTCTACCCGTTCCTCTCGGGGCGCGAGAACCTGCGCTCGCTCGCCGCGACGGGGGCGCCGGTGTCGGCGGGCCGGATCGACGAGCTGCTGACGCTGGTGAACCTCCGGGAC
>JAICUV010000075.1 GCA_025935655.1 Chloroflexota bacterium
CCGGCGACACCCGCGCCTACAGCTGGGAATGGTCCGAGGTGCCCGGGACGCGCGGCAGGAGCCGGCTGCCGTGGTTCGGGATCTTCCTCGTGGTCTTCGGGGGGCTGCTGCTGCTCCAGCAGTTCTTCCCGTCCCTCGAGACGGCCGGCTCGCTGCTGTTCCTCGCGATCGGGATCGCGTTCCTCGTCTCGTGGCTCATCAACCGGGGGATGGGCTCGCTCTACCTCGGCGCGATCATCACCGCGCTCGCCGCCCCGGAGCTGCTGGCGGCGGCGAACGTCGTCGAGGGCGCGGGCGTGGGGACGGCCTGCCTCGGCGTGGCGTTCCTGTTCATCGCCGCGGTGCGCGCCTTGTCGGGCGCGGGCTGGGGCTGGCAGGCCGGCCTCGGCATCATCCTGTTCGCGATCGGCGCGTCGAACCTCGCGGTGCCCGGCCTGTCCGATCTCATCTGGCCGATCATCCTCGTGGTCCTCGGCGGACTCCTGCTCATCCGCGCCGGCACGAACCGGCGCTAGGCGCCGGCGCCTGCCTCGAGGCCCGCGAGCGCGAGGTCGAGCGCCTCGCGCAGGCCGTCCGCGATCCGCACGAGCTCCGCGTCCGTGACGACGAACGGCGGCCCCAGCAGGATCGTGTCGCCGTCGACGCCGTTCGCGTTGCCGGTCCCGGAGTAGAGCAGCAGGCCCCGCTCGCGGGCGATCCGCACGACAGCCTCGGTGAGCTTCGCTGCGCGCGGGAAGGGCTCGCGCGTCTCGCGGTCGCGGACGAGCTCCACGCCGACCATGAGGCCGCGCCCGCGGATGTCGCCGACCGCGGCATGCTCCCCCAGCCCGTCGGCGAGCAGCGCCTTGAGCCGCTCGCCCTTGGACGCGGACGCCTCCACGAGCGACTCCGCCTCGAGGATCCGGAGCACCTCCCGCGCGACGGTCGCCGCGACCGGCTGGTGCGAGTACGTGAACCCGTGGACGAACCCGCCCGCGCCCGTGACCGCGTCGAACACCTCGCCCGACGCCGCGACGAACCCGAACGGCCAGTACCCGGACGTCGCGCCCTTCGCCGCCACGAGGAGGTCCGGCCGGACGCCGTAGTGGTCCAGCCCGAACCAGGCGCCGGTCCGCCCGAAGCCCGTCATGACCTCGTCGGCGATGAGCAGCACCCCGTGGTGGCGGCACACCTCGGCGACGGCGGGCCAGTACCCCTGCGGCGGCTCGACCGCGGCGAGCGTCGCGCCCACGATCGGCTCGCCCACGAACGCGCACACGGTCCCGGGCTCAGCGGCGGCCAGGGCCTGCTCCAGCTCGTCGACGAGCTCCTGGGTGGTGCCCAGCGCCTGCGAACCGGGGTCGCCGCCCCGGTAGGGATACGCCGCGCTGACGTGGCGGAACCGCCCGAGCCAGCCCTCGTAGGGTCTGCGCAGCGGCTTGCGCCCCGACAGGTCCAGGGCCCCCAGGGTGTTCCCGTGGTAGCTCCCCCACCGGGCGAACACGATGAGCCGCTCCGGCTCGCCGCGGGCGAGCTGCGTGGCCCGGGCGAGCTTGAGGGCGGTCTCGATCGCCTCGGAGCCGCCGCTCACCGGGTAGACCGCGGGATCGTCGACCGGCAGGTGCCGCCCGACCTCGACCGCGTATCGCTCCAGCGCATCGGTGGTGAACGCGGAGCCGTGGGCGTAGGAGAGCCGGGCGGCCTGCTCCGCCATCGCGTCCGCGATCTCGCGCCGCCCATGGCCCACGTTGACGACGATCGCGCCCCCCGCGGCGTCCAGGTACTCGCGCCCGTCGGCGTCCACGATCGTGGAGCCGTGGGCCTCCACCGCGACCGGCGGGTTGGGCGATGCCGAGCGGCGGAAGACGCGGGCGCTCACGACGGCATCGACGAGGAGGAGGCTGCGATGGGTTCCGGCACGGGATCGATTGTAGGGTCGGTCGAGGCATCGGCCTCGGGGTCGCCGGGGACCGGCCCGAGGAGCGCGACGAACCAGCGGGTCCCCTCGAACGGCAGCAGCAGGACCCGCATCGCGATCGTGAGCGGCACCGCGAGCAGGGCGCCCATGGGCCCGATGACGACGGTCCAGAACAGGATCGACACGATGACCACGACCGGGCTGATGTCGAGGCTGACGGACAGCATCCGCGGCTGGAGGACGTAGTCGAACGCGAGGTTGATCGCGACGTAGCCGATGACCACCAGCGCGGCCGGCCCCAGCCCCAGCTCGAGCAGCGCGAACACCGTCGGCGGCACGAGGGCCAGGATGAAGCCGATGTTGGGCACGAAGCTGAACAGGAACGACACGACGCCCCACAGGACGGCGTACGGGACGCCGATGACGAGGAGCAGTGCCGTGTCCGCGACCGCGGCCGCGGCGCCCAGGACCGCGCGCACCCGGATGTACACGACGAGCTCGGCGGCCAGCGCGTCGTAGCGGGCGATCGTCCCCGCGGGCGTGTGCCGGAGCATCCGCGAGCGGAGGTTGTCCGCGTCGAGCAGCAGGTAGGTGACGATCAGCACCGACATCGCGAGGCTCGTCACGGCGGGGCCGATCGTCCCGAGGAGCTGGCGCACCGCCCCGATGACGGCGTCGGTGTCGATCGTGGGCACGGCGTCCGGCGGCAGGCCCGTCGCGGTCCCGAAGGCCTCGGCGAGGCTCGCCAGGTGCGCGCGCAACCGGTCCGCGTCCCCGGACAGCTGGATCGCGATCGCGAGGACCGACGCGACGGCCGCGGCCCCGAGCAGGACCAGGACCAGGACGAAGGCGACGATCGTGACCGTGACCGACGTCTTCGACCCGGTGCCGCGTCGCAGCAGCCACAGCTGGAGCGCGCGGCACAGGATGGCGGCGAGCGCCGAGAAGGCGATCGTCGCGAGGAAGCCGTGAATCGCCTCGACGTAGGCGAGGATGATCGCGATCGCCGCGAACACCACGAGCGGCGGCAGCATCGAGCGCGGCGCCTGCGGCGATCGGTCGACGGACTCCATCGCCGCATGCTACCCGCCCGGCCGGGCGGTCGAGCGCCTAGACGCGACCCCGCGGCACGGTGTGCCAGTAGGTCTTGTTGAACACGAGCTTGCCGAGGTGCCACAGCTGGTTGGGCTTCGGCGGCTTGGGCGGGTGCTCGTAGTCGAACTGGAGGAGCGTGCCCTTGCCGTCGCCCACCTCGAAGAAGCACATGACCTTGCCCGTGTAGCTCGCGTCCTTGCCCTCGGGCTCGCGCCCCAGGACCGCGGCGGCGACCCGCTCCGCCACGATCGGCGCCTCGAAGTGGGCCGTGGAGCCCGCCTTCGACAGCGGCAGGTCGGTGGCGTCGCCAAGGGCGTAGACGTTGGCGTAGCGCGGGACGTCCTCGTCGGCCTGGCCCGGGGCCGGCTTGGCCACCGTCTTGACTCGGAGGGTGTGGCGGTCCGTCGGCAGCCAGCCGGACTTCGGCGCGAGGCCGGAGTCGATGACCACCTGGGCGCCCTTGTGCGGCGGCACGACGATCAGCAGGTCGTACGGGTGCTCCTCGAACGCGTCGGTGATGACGACCTTGCGCTCGGGATCGATCTCCGCCACGCCGGCGAGGAGCTCGAGGTGGATCCCCTTCTCCGCGAAGATCGGCGTGGCCATGTCGCTCACGCTCTCGATCGTGAACGCCCGGTTGATCGGGCTGAGGAACGTGAGCTCGGTCCGGTCGCGCAGGCCGCGTTCGCGGAGCTCGGACTCGACGAGGAAGGCGACCTCGAGCGGCGCCGGGGGACACTTGTACGGGATCCCCGCGATGCCGATGACGATCCGGCCGCCGGTGAACGCGTCGAGCGCCTTCCGCAGCCTGGCGGACGCCTCGGCCGTGTAGAAGTGGTGTGCCTCCTCGCCGAAGTGCTCGATCTCCTCGGGCAGGATCCGCGAGCCCGTGGCGATGACCAGCTGGTCGTACGCGAGCGAGCGGCCCGACTCGAGGGTCACGGTCTGCGTGGCCGTGTCGATGCGGGTGATCCCGTCCACGACCAGGTTGACGTTGCCGTCGAGCAGCGACCGCTCCGGCCGGAGGAGCTTGTCCGCCTTCTCCTGGCCCATCGCGATGTACATGTAGCCCGGCTGGTACGCGTGCGTGCCCGTGGCATCGACGACGGTGACGTCCGCCTCGCCGCGGGCGATCGGCCGCCTGAGCTTGCGGGCGACCAGGTTGGCGGTGAGGGTGCCCCCGACACCCCCGCCCAGGACGACGACCCGTTGCATCGTGGCTACCGCACCTTCGCGACGATGATCTCGTCGAAGCCGTCGCGCGTGAACACGCCGATCAGGGTGTGGCCGGCC
Organism: Chloroflexota bacterium; assembly: GCA_025935655.1. GTDB lineage: Bacteria > Chloroflexota > Limnocylindria > Limnocylindrales > CSP1-4 > CAIXZV01. Next base: position 4,286 of record JAICUV010000075.1, read on the forward strand.
TTCTCCACCCACTTCGGGATGTCGGTCTTGCTGCCCTTGTCCGTGGAGTAGACGGCCAGCACGTCGCCGACCTCGGCCTCCTTGATGCCGCGGATGAGCTCCATCAGCGGGCCGGGGCAGAAGCTGCCGCGGGCGTCGATGACGACGGTGGGCACGGGCGTGGCGAGCTCGGTCATGGGAGTGGTCCTTTCGGGAGGGTCGAGGTCAGATGAACAGCGGCTTGGCGCCGTCGCTCACGAAGCCGAGGTAGGTCGCGGCCCCGACGGGCTCGCCCATGCCCTCGATGAGGTCCTCGCGCTTGAGGCCGAACATGTCCATCGTCATCTGGCACGGGATGAACTCGACGCCCATGAGCTGGGCCATCTCCATGAGCTCGGCCGGGCTCGAGACGCCGTACTGCCGGGCGAGCTTGCGCATCATCCAGGGGCCCATGCCCAGGAAGTTCATCTTGCTGAGCTTGCGATGGGCGATGCCGGGGCGCTGCATCGCGCTCATCATCTTCTGCATCCAGTTCTCGCCCGTGATCCGGACGCCCGGCTTGACGAAGGTCTGGAGACCCCAGAAGGTGACGAACACCCTCGTCGGCGTGCCCATGGCCCCGGCGGTCGAGGCGAGGATCATGGCGGCCCAGGTCTTCTCGAGGTCGCCGCTGTAGAGGATGATCGCCAGGCCACCGGTGGCCGGCGTGCCGTCGGCGTCGGGCGCGGGGCTGGGAGCCGCCACGGGCTCCGGCATCATGGGCGCTTCGGCGAGCGTCATCGCGGTCACCCCTTCTTCTGCATGACGAAGCGGTAGACGCCGCCGTCGGCGCTCTGCTCGAGGATGGCGTTGCCGGTGCTCTTCGACCACGCGGCGAAGTCCTTGACGGACCCCGGGTCCGTGGCGAGGACCTCCACGCAATCGCCGGGCGCCATGGCCTTGACGGCCTGCGCGGTCCGGACGATCGGCATCGGGCAGTTCAGGCCCTTCGCGTCGACGGTGATCATGCGGTGCTCCCTTCCGCGGCCGTGACGGGCCGCGATGCGTGGCTAGATGAAGACGATCCGGCCCTCGCCGGCATTGAGGTAGAACGCGGTGACGCCCTCGACGCCATCGACGAGCGGGTCGAGGTCGGACTCCTCGAGGTGGAGCAGGTCCATCGACAGCGAGCACGCCTCGATGTCCACCTCGCCCAGGTCCTTCGCCTGGCGGAGGGTCTCCGCCCAGGTGGCCTGGCCGGCCGCCTGGAGCGCGTCGACCGCCTCGCGACCGCCGGGGCCCGCCTCGGCGGCGAGGCCGTGGTCGGCGTCGATCTTCGCCTTCGTGAAGGCGTCCAGCGCCCAGTACTGGAGGAAGATGTTCACCGGCTTGCCGAGCGCGGCCGCGCCGGCGGCGAGGACCGCGGCGGCCTGCAGCTTGTCGTCGGTCCCCGAGAACAGGACCAGGTTGATGGATTCGTCCACGTGCGTGCCCTCCCGGGCTACTGGATCTCGACGAGGTCGGCGGCGGCCAGGTCGTTCATCGACAGGCGGCCGAGTCGGTGGAGCCGGCGCTGGAGCACGCCGCGCATGAGGGCGCAGGCCACCATGACGTCCGGGTCGGTCAGCCGGTAGCGGACCTCGCGGCCGTCGCGCTCCGCCTCGACGATCCCGGCGGCCCTGAGCACGGCGAGGTGCTGCGAGACGTTGGGCTGGCTGGCGTCGATGTCGAGGGCGAGCCGGCTGACCTCGCACGGCCCTTCCGCCAGGCGGTGGAGGATGTCCAGGCGCCGCGGGCTGGCGAGGGTCTTGAGCACCCCGGCCTGCATGATCGTGATCTCGTCCATGCCCCGATCATCGACACATGCGCAGATGCGCATGAGTGCCGGGAGTCACGAGTCGGGGGGCCGGACCGCCCCGTACGGACGACCCCTTCGGGCGCGGTCATCGCGCATCGCCCGCACCGACGCCGCGTGCCGCCCGCGCGGCCATCGCGCCCCGCTGGCCCCGGTGCGCGCCGCGCACCTCCGGCAGCCCCTGATCATCCAGTCGCGGAGCGACTGGTAGTCCGCGCGTTCGCTGGCTGCAGCAGCTCGGAGCACCTGAGTCGACGGGACCTGGCGCCTCGGCCTGCCATCCCGATGCCATACATGCACCCCACGGGTGGTGGACAGTGGGCTCCTGTCGAGTACCCATCACGTGACTGGGGGACGGCCGGGGGGACGTGCAGGTCGTCCGTGCAGTCGCCCGGCGACTGGTAGAAGGGACTCGTGGCGGACGGCGTCGATAGCACCCACCCGGTGACTGTTTGACCAACGCGCCGTAGCGACAGAGCGCCCCGCCCCGCGGGCGCCGGCCCGAGGCCGACCCTGGGCGCCGGCCCAATGCGGACCCCGGGCGCACGACCTCCTGCGTCAGGCGGGGGCGAGCCCCCGGGGCCACAGCCCCCCGGTCGACGCCATCCAGTCGGCGATCCGCAGGCAGGCCGCGTCGATGTCGCCGTCCGTCGTGTCGAGCTCCAGCACCGGGAGGATCGACGCCGAGGCAAGGCGCTGGAGCAGGTCCTGCTCCCGGCGGAAGCGATCCAGGTCGTCGTACTGGGACGGGTTGCCGGACACCAGCAGCCGCTCCTCGCGTGCGGCCTCCCACGTGCCGTCCCGCCGGGTGCACAGCACCAGGTGGACGTCGAGCGCCGCCAGGCGCTGCTCCAGCCAGCCGAAGTCCACGTCCCGGCCGTGCTCGGCCAGCTGGTAGGCGCGGGCGGAGAGGTGGAACCGGTCGATGATCCAGGAGTAGTGGGGCTGGAGCTCGATGAGACGGACCCAGGCGTCGAACACGGCCATCGCCCGCGCCTCCTCGTCCGGCCCTTCGAAGTTGATCGGCCCGCGGCCCCATGGCTCCGGCGTGAACCCGCACCACTCCGCGGAGATGAGCGGCGAGTGGTAGCGGTAGCGCCGCGGACCCACGATCGCCGGGTGCTCGTTGAGGGCGAACGCGAGTTCGGTCTTGTGGGTCAGGCGCGTGCCTTCGAGGATGATCTTGGGGGTCAGCTTGGCCATCGGCGCGAGGGTAGCGCGCGACGCGCAAGCCGGGTTCCGCGCACGACCCGAGGCCACCCTGCCACCTGCAGGCCATCGGCAACCTCGCCCGTCGACCGATGCCACTCGTCAGCGCTGGTCGCCCGCGGGATGCTCGGTCGAGGCTCCGGTGCCGGCCCGGACGGGCTGGCTCCGCCGGTGGCCGGAGGAGGCCGCGCCATGCTGCAGTCGCCGTCATTCATCGGCCCGCACGCGGGCCTCATCGACTGGCTCGCCGGCCGACGCGTCGAGTACGAGATCCGGGAGCATCCGCAGGCGTTCACCGCGGAGGCGACGGCGCGGGCCGAGCACCTCGACCCGCACGCGTTCGTCAAGGTCGTGGGGGTGGTCACGGACGACGGGCGACGCGTCCTGCTCGCCGTCGAGGCCATCGATCACGTCGACCTGGGCAAGGCGCGGCGGGTCCTGGGCGCAACTGACGTGCGGATCATGACCGAGCCGGAGTTCGCCGCCCTCGCGCCTGACTGCGAGGCGGGCGCGATCCCGCCCGTGCCGGAGCTGTGGAACCTGCCCGTGTACGTGGACCTGGCGCTGCGAGACGTGCCGGTCCTCGCGTTCGCGGCGGGCTCGCACCGCTTCTCCGTCCACGTGGACCGGAGCGCGTGGGAACGGACGAGCGGCATCGCCTACGCGGACATCGCCCGCGACGACGGACGACCCGCCTGGGCAGGCTGAGCGAGGGTCCGTGATGCATGTGCAGCTTGGCGACGGGGCCACGACCCTCGTCTGGATCGACACCGAGGAAGCGATCATCGTCCGCTGGGAGGACCGCGCGACCGTGGAGCGCCTGCACTCCGACGTGGAGGGCCGGCACCGCTCGTCCGGGAACGAGGGGATCGGGACGAGCGCGGAGGCGATGGATCACGCGCGCCGGGAGCACCTCCGGCGGTTCCTCGACGAGGTGGTGGAGCACGTCCCGTCCGCGGGTGACGTGACCGTGGTGGGGCCGGGCCTCGTCCGGGAGCGGCTCGAGCGCTCGCTCCGCGCCGACGACCGGCGCCACGGGCGGGTGCGCCACGTCCGCTCGTCGGCATCGGACCGGGTCACGGAGCAGGAGCTGGTGGCACACGTCCGGGCGCTCGCCGGGGACGCGCCACGACGCAGGCGCCTGCCGGTGTAGCGGGGGGACGAACGAACGACCCGGACGACGGACGAGGTCCCGGGACGCACGATCCGTCCCGCGCTCGCCGTCCGGGACCGCTCACCCGGGCCTTCGGCCCGCGAACCGTGCCGGAGGCCCGGGTCACCCCCGCCGCGACCCTACGTTGCGCCTGCGGTACGAACAGGTTGCGGCATCGGGAGGGACGGCCCCCGGCAACGTGCCACATCGGCCCTCGCCCGCCCCAGCGGCCCGGTCCATCCTCGGGTTCCGGAGGTATCCGAATGACCATGTCCACGCCGCTCGTCGACGCCCCGCTCCGGCGCGCCCCGGGTGAGCTTCCAGCGTTCCGGCCCGTCGTCGTCGCGGACGAGCGATGCAAGGGCTGCGGCCTGTGCGTCGACGCCTGTCCGCCCCGCGTGCTCGCCCTCGACGAACGATTCGTCAACGCGATGGGCCACCACGTCGTCCGCCTCGTCGACGCCGACGCGTGCACCAGCTGCGCCAAGTGCGCACGGGTCTGCCCGGATGCGGTGCTGACCATCTACGCGCGCCCGAAGGAGGCCTGACGATGGCCGTCCTCGACCGTCCCGCGGACGCCGATCGTCCGCTCCCCATCGCCTCGCCGCCCGGGACCGGCGGCGAGGCGACCCTCGGCCACGTCGTCCAGGGGCTGCGCACCGAGCGGCTGCTCATGAAGGGCAACGAGGCCATCGCGGAGGCGGCGATCGCGGCCGGCTGCGACGCCTACTTCGGGTACCCGATCACGCCCCAGGCGGAGCTCCTGGAGTGGATGGCGCGCAGGATGCCCGAGGAGGGCCGCGTGTTCGTCCAGGCGGAGAGCGAGCTGGCCGCGATCAACATGGCGCTGGGCGCAGGTGCGGCGGGCGCGCGCGTCCTCGTGTCGAGCTCCAGCCCGGGCATCAGCCTGATGGCCGAGACGATGTCCTACATGGCCGGCTCGCGCGTGCCGTGCGTCCTCATCAACGTGATGCGCGGCGGGCCCGGGCTGGGGTCCATCGGCGCGGCGCAGGGCGACTATCTCCAGGCGACGAAGGGCCACGGCCACGGCGATTACCGCGTCCCGGTGCTCGCGCCGTCGTCGATCGGCGAGGCGATCGAGCTCGTGTCCCACGCGTTCGTGCTCGCCGAGCGCTACCGGACGCCCGTGATGATCCTCGCCGACGGGATCCTCGGCCAGGCGATGGAGCCCGTGGAGCCCGAGTTCCCGCGCCTGCCGAAGCCGGTGGCGGACTGGACCATCGAGGGGGCGGTCGATCGCGAGCCGCGGGTGGTGCGCTCGCTTCACATCCAGCCACAGGACCTCGAGGCGCACAACGACGTGCTGCAGGCCACGTACCGCGAGATCGTCGAGCGCGAGCCCCGCTGGGCGGGCGAGCTGCTCGAGGACGCGGAGGTCGTGGTCGTGGGCTACGGGACCGCGGCGCGCGTCGCCCGGACGGCCGTCGAACGGGCCCGCGACGAGGGCATCCGGGCGGGGCTGTTCCGGCCGGTCACGCTGTGGCCGTTCCCGGTCGGCGGTCTCCGGGCCGCGACCGCTGGAGCCCGCGCGGTGCTCACGGTCGAGATGTCCGCCGGCCAGCTGGTCGAGGACGTGCGCCTCGCGCTCGAGGGCTCCGTACCCGTCTTCCTCCACGGCCGGACGGGCGGCATGGTGCCGAGCCCCGACGCGGTCGTCGAGGCCATCCGCAGGGCCTGCGCCGGCGAACCGCCGCTGCCGGGCGTGGAGGCAGTCCGATGACCGCGCCGTCCATCGGCCGCCTGATCTACGAGCGGCCGGCGCTGCTGTCGTCCAAGCCGACCAGCTACTGCCCCGGGTGCGGGCACGGCATCGTCCACCGCCTGCTGGCCGAGGTCCTGGGGGAGCTGGGTCTCGGGTCGCGCACGATCCTCGTGGGCTCCGTCGGCTGCTCCGTGTTCGCGTACGACTACCTGCGGCTCGACTCCGTCGAGTCGCCGCACGGCCGAGCGGCCGCGGTCGCCACCGGCGTCAAGCGGTACCGTCCGGACCGGGTCGTGTTCACGTACCAGGGCGACGGCGACCTCGCCGCCATCGGGACGGCGGAGATCGTCCACGCCGCCGCGCGCGGCGAGCGCTTCACGACGATCTTCGTCAACAACGGGATCTACGGCATGACCGGCGGCCAGATGGCCCCCACCACGCTGCCCGGCCAGAAGACGACGTCGAGCCCGCTGGGCCGCGACACGTCCGTCGCCGGGTACCCGCTGCCCGTGACCGAGATGCTGTCGCTGCTGCCGGGCGTCGCGTACGCGGCTCGCGGCTCGGTGGCCGAGCCCGGGCTCATCGGCAAGACCAAGGCCGCCATCAAGCGGGCGTTCGAGGTCCAGCTCGAGGGCAAGGGGTTCTCCATCGTGGAGGTGCTGTCCACCTGTCCGGTGGGCTGGGGCATGACCCCGACCGCCGCCATGGAGCGGCTCGCGACGGAGGTCACGGCCGCGTACCCGCTGGGTACCTACGTCGACCGGGCGCGGGGCATCGCGCCGTCGATGCCGGTGCCCGGCTCGCTGGTCCGGTCGGTCTCGGAGGGCTTCTGATGGAACGCTCCACGATCTTCGCCGGGTTCGGCGGCCAGGGGATCCTGTTCGCGGGCAAGGTGCTCGCGGAGGCGGCGCTCCTGGAGGGTCGCGAGGTCCTGTGGATCCCCTCCTACGGGCCCGAGATGCGCGGGGGCACCGCGTCGTGCACGGTCATCGTGTCCGACCGGGTCATCGGCTCGCCAGTCGTGGACCGCGCGGACCACGCCGTGGTCCTCAACCCGCCGTCGATGGCGAAGTACGCCCCGGTCGTCGCGGTGGGCGGCCTGCTCGTCGTCAACACGACGCTGATCGAGGCGGAGGCCGGGCGGGACGACATCGAGATCCTCGAGGTCCCGTGCACGTCGGTGGCGCGCGGCGCGGGGGACGACAAGCTCGTCTCGGTCGTGGCGCTCGGGGCGCTCGTCGGACGCCGCCGGTTCGTCGAGCCGGAGAGCGTCCACCGGGCATTCGAGCTGCTGCTCGGCGCCAAGCGGCCGGAGCTCGTCGCGGCGGACAGTGCCGCGTTCGACGCCGGCTACGAGGCAGGGCTGGAGCCGGCGATCGCCTGACGCGCGACGGGGAGACCGCTCAGCCCTGCTCCTCGGCCTGGAGCGCCATCGCGCGCACGAGGTCGGACGTCGCGAGGACGCCGATGGGCAGCTGCTCGTCCTCGTCCGCCACCACGACGAGGCGGTGGACGTGGTGGCGCTCCATCTTGCGGGCCGCGATCGCGATGGGCTGGTCGCGGTGCACGGTGAGCGCGGGGCTGGTCATGAGGTGCTTGACCCGGAGCCCGGACCAGTTCGTCCACAGGTACTCCGTCGCCCGGGCCCGGAGCAGGTCGGTCTGGCTCAGCACGCCGACGAGCGACCCCGCGGCGTCCACCACCGGCAGCCCCGAGATGTGGTGCCGGTCGAGGAGCGTCGCCGCCACGGCGAGCGGGGCGTCCGCGCGCACGGTGACGGGCTCGAGGGCCATGAGATCGCCGACCAGCCTGGGCGCATTGTGCGAGACCACGTTCACCGGGCACCTCCGCGGGCCATGCCGTCCGACCCCGGAGACAGCGTGCGCGGACGGGTCGACGGGCCAGAGGGCGAGGCGTCCCGATCGGCGGGGGCCAATGGGCATCGGACGCAACCGCCGACGGCCCGACGGTGTTCCAACGGGTACCGGACGCGTACCATGCGCCAGATCCCTGCAGAGGCCCCATGACCCAGCCCGATCGCGCCCCCATCGACCGCCTCGCCCTCGCGGCCTCCCTCGTCACCGTCGTCCTGTGGGCGTCGGCATTCGTCGGGATCCGGGCCGCATCCGTCGACCTGAGCGCCGGGTCGCTTGCGCTCGGGCGCCTGGGCGTCGGGGCCATCGCGCTCGGCGTGCTGGTGCTCAGCCGCGGGTTCGTCAGGCCGTCGCGCCGCGACCTCCTCCTCGTCGTGGCCTCGGGACTCCTGTGGTTCGCGTTCTACAACGTCGCGCTCAACGAGGCGGAGCGCAACGTGGACGCGGGCACGGCATCGATGCTGACCAACCTCGGCCCGATCCTCATCGCGATCTTCGCGGGGGTGTTCCTGCACGAGGGGTTCCCGCCGCGGCTGACCGCCGGGATCGCGGTCGCGTTCATCGGGACGCTGGTCATCGGCGTCGCGTCGTCGTCCGCGCCGGTGGCGGGCGGCAACGCCCCGCTCGGGATCACCCTGTGCATCGCCGCGGCGACCGCGTACGCGGGCGGCGTCACGCTCCAGAAGCCGACGCTCCGCGCGCTCCCCCCGGCCCAGGTGACATGGATGGCATGCGCCACCGGCGCCATCGCGTGCCTGCCGTTCCTGCCGACGCTCGTCACGGACCTGGGCGCCGCCCAGCCGGCGAGCATCGCGTGGATGGTCTATCTCGGGCTGTTCCCCACG
>JAICUV010000125.1 GCA_025935655.1 Chloroflexota bacterium
CATCCAGCCGGGCCGCACATCGTCCGGGCGGTACGCGTACGTGACCGGGCTGCCCGCGGGCTCCACGGTCCGCTCCAACGACCTCGACGGGCGCACGACGATCCGCTCGCCGCGGATCGAGCTGCCCTCCGCGGCCGGCCAGTCGCTCACGTTCCGCTGGTTCCTCGCGCATGGCTCGGACTCGACGAAGGCGGACCACCTGCGGGCGATCGTGGAGGCGGCCGACGGCACGCAGACGGTCGCGTGGGAGCGGACGGGGTCCGCGAGCCTCGTCTCCGGCGCCTGGCGAACGGCGACCGTCAGCCTCGACGCCTGGGCGGGCCAGGCGGTCCGGATCCGCTTCGAGGCGGCCGACGGCGGCGCGTCCTCGCTCGTGGAGGCGGGCGTGGACGACATCCGGGTGACGCGACCCGGCGCCTGACGCCGGGTATGAGAACGCGCTCCGGGTCTGGCCAGCTCCTCCGATAGCCGGACCCGGAACGCGAGGGAACCACGATCGCGCGGCGCCGGCAAGCCTTCATCGTCCAGAGCGCCCGTCATCGGGTGCTCCTCGGCACTCCATCTTCGACGGCCCGACGGGCACCCTTCGCGGGACGCGTCCCGCCCACAACCACACCTGCGTCGCTGGATGCTGTGACGTCCCGCGCGCCTGGAGGGATCCGCCATGCAGCCCGGCGTCGAACCGCGCGCCTTCCACTGGACCCTGAAGCGCGACGGGATCATCGCCCCGGACGAGCGTCTCCCCTGGCCGCAGACCGTCGCGGTGGGCATCCAGCACATCTTCGCGATGTTCGGCGCGACGGTCCTCGCGCCGATCCTCATGGGCTTCGATCCCAACACCGCCATCCTGTTCTCGGGCATCGGCACGCTGATCTTCTTTCTCGTCGTGGGCGGGCGGGTGCCGTCGTACCTCGGCTCCTCGTTCGCGTTCATCGCGGTCGTCATCGCCGCGTCCGGCTATGACTCCGCGGCCGGCGGGCCGAACCTCAACCTCGCCGTGGCGCTCGGCGGGATCATCGCGGCGGGCGCCCTGTACTCGATCGTGGGCCTGGTCGTGATGGCGATCGGGACCGCCTGGATCGAGACGCTGATGCCGCCCGTCGTCACGGGCGCCGTCGTCGCCGTCATCGGCCTCAACCTGGCACCGGTCGCGGTCGGCAACCTCGGCGGGTCGGTCTGGAACGCGGTCGTGGGCCTGCTGACCGCGCTCGCGGTGGGGCTCGTCGCGGTCCACGCGCCGGGGATGCTGCGGCGGCTGCCGATCCTGCTCGGCGGCGTCATCGGCTACGTCCTGTACCTGCTGCTCGCCAACGGCGCGGGCCTCGAGGGTCTCGCCCCGATCTCCTTCGACGCGGTCGGCAGCGCGGCCTGGATCGGGATGCCGGCCTTCACCGCCCCGGTGTTCGACATGAACGCGATCACGCTCATCGGGCCCGTCGCGATCGTGCTGGTGGCGGAGAACCTGGGCCACGTCAAGGCCGTGTCCGCGATGACGGGCCGCAACCTCGACCGGTACCTCGGGCGGGCGTTCCTGGGCGACGGCATCGCGACGATGGTCGCGGGCGCGGGTGGCGGCACCGGCGTCACCACGTATGCCGAGAACATCGGCGTCATGGCGGTGACGAAGATCTACTCCACGCTCGTGTTCGTGATCGCCGCCGCGGTCGCGATCGCGCTCGGCTTCTCGCCCAAGTTCGGCGCCCTCATCGGCACGATCCCGGCACCCGTGCTCGGCGGCCTGTCGCTGGTGCTGTTCGGCCTCATCGCCGCGACCGGCGCCCGGATCTGGGTCCAGAACAAGGTGGACTTCAGCCGCAGCCGCAACCTGATCACGGTCGCCGTCGCGCTCACGATGGGCGCGGGCAACCTCACGCTCACCTTCGGCGGGTTCAGCCTCGGCGGGATCGGCACCGCGACGTTCGGCGCGATCATCCTGTACCAGCTGCTCCGGGACGGGGCGGCGCCCGAGGCGACCGGCGACCCCGACGAGGTCCGGCCCGCGCCCGTGGCCTGACGCCGGCGCTCCGTGCAGCGGCGCACGGAGCGGGTCGTCGCGGACGGCGACGTGGGGCATGATGCGCGGCACGAGACACGTGGGGACGCACGGGCCGCGCACGGGCCCGCACGAGGAGAGCCGCGGATGGGACTGCTTGACGGGCGCAAGGCGCTGATCTTCGGCGTCGCGAACGACCACTCGATCGCCTGGGGCATCGCGAAGGCGTTCCACGAGGCGGGCGCGACGGTGGGCTTCTCGTCCATGGAGAGCCTGATCGAGCGCCGCGTCCGGCCGCTGGCCACGTCGATCGGGGCGACGTTCGTGGAGCCGTGCGACATCGGTTCCGACGAGCAGATCCGCGCGGTCTTCGACAAGTGGCACGCGGCCTACGGCGACGTCGACGTGCTCGTTCACGCGGTCGCGTACGCCAAGCGTGAGGACCTGGACGGGCTGTTCGTGGACACGTCGCGCGACGGGTTCGCGACCGCGCTCGACGTCTCGGCGTACTCGCTGGTCGCGGTGACCCGCGAGGCACGGCCGTACATGCACGCAGGCTCCTCGGTCATGACGCTCAGCTACTACGGCGCGGAGAAGGTGGTCACCCACTACAACGTCATGGGCGTCGCCAAGGCCGCGCTCGAGGCGACGGTCCGCTACCTCGCCGCCGACCTCGGCCCCGAGGGGATCCGCGTCAACGCGATCTCCGCGGGCCCCATCCGGACCCTGTCCGCGGGCGGCATCGCGGGCTTCCGCAAGCTCTACGGGCCCTTCAACGAGATCGCGCCGCTGCGCCGGCACATGACGATCGAGGACGTCGGCAACTCGGCGCTGTACCTCGCGTCCCACCTGTCGTCCGCCGTCACCGGCGAGGTGATCTACGTGGACGGCGGCTTCAACATCCTCGGCGTCCCCACGATCGAGTAGCGGGTGGACCTCGTCCTCGTCGGCGTCGGCGGCTTCTTCGGCGCGATCGCGCGGCGCGTCCTCGACCTCGCGATCAGCGAGCGTGTCGAGGGCGCGTTCCCGTTCGGCACGCTGATCATCAACCTCACCGGGTCGTTCCTGCTGGGGCTGCTGTTCGCGTGGGCGATCGAGCGGGACGTGCTGTCCGCCGATCTCCGCGGGCCCCTGATGATCGGGTTCCTGGGCGCGTACACCACGTTCTCGACGTTCATGCTCGAGTCCTGGCGCCTCATCGAGGATGGCGCGTGGCAGCTGGCCGCGGTCAACCTCGTGGGGTCGGTGGTCCTCGGGCTCATCGCCGTCCTGGGCGGGCTCGCCCTCGGGCGGCTGCTGCCGTGACGTCCCGGAAGGAGCGACGATGACGATCGAGGGCGAGGCGCTGCTGGTCCGGATCTACATCGGCGAGTCGGACCACGTCGACGGCAAGCCGGCGTACGACGTCATCGTCAAGCTGCTGCGCGAGCGGGGGATCCGGGGCGCGTCCGTGTTCCGGGGGATCGAGGGGTTCGGGCGCTCGTCGCGCGTCCACACGACGCGGATCCTCGCGCTGTCCGAGGACCTGCCGATCCTCATCGAGGCGGTCGACGAGGCGTCGCGCATCCGCGCGGTGCTGCCGGACCTCGAGCGCCTCGTGGGCGGCGGGCTCGTCACGCTGGAGAAGGTCGAGGTCGTCGTCTACCGCGCGTCGTCGTGAGCCGGGACGCGTGAGCGTGCCGCTCCCCCGCTCCGCCCGGCCGTTCGACCGAGACGTCCTGGCGGCCGCCGACGCGTGGGGCGCGGGTCGCGCCGGCGTCGCCGTCCTGGACCGGGACGGGCTCGTCGCCGAGCGGGGCTCGCGGGACGTCGCACTGCCGTGGGCGTCGGTCACGAAGCTCGTGAGCGCGCTCGCGATGCTCCTCGCCGTGGATCGCGGGCTCGTCGGGCTGGACGACCCCGCCGGACCGCCCGGCTCCACGCTGCGGCACCTCCTCGCGCACGCGTCGGGCCTCGCGTTCGACGACGAGACGGTCCTCTCCGCGCCGGCGCGGACCCGCATCTACTCCAACAGCGGGTTCGACCAGGCGGCCACGTTCGTGGAGCGCGAGGCGGGGACGCCGTTCGGGGACCTCGTGCGCGAGTGGGTGCTCGCACCGCTTGGGATGGCCGGGGCGTCGATGCGCGGGCGGCCCTCCGAGGGGCTCGTCGGGACGCTCCACGACCTCGAGGCGCTCGCGTACGAGCAGCTGGTGCCGCGGACCCTGCCCGCACGCGTGGTCGCGCTGGCCTCGACGGTCGCATTCCCGGGCCTCAAGGGCGTGCTGCCGGGGTTCGGCGTCCAGGACCCCCTGGACTGGGGCCTGGGCTTCGAGGTGCGATCGAGCAAGTCGCCGCACTGGACGGGGTCGCGGAACTCGCCCCGGACATTCGGGCACTTCGGCGGCAGCGGGACGTTCCTGTGGGTCGATCCCGATGCCGGGATCGCGCTCGTGGCGCTCACCGACCGGACGTTCGGGGCCTGGGCCGTCACCGCCTGGCCGGCGTTCTCGGACCTCGTGCTCGATGCCGCATACCAGTCACCGGGTGGGTCGTAGACAGGACGGGCGGCGGGATCGCGCGTGAGGCAAGTCCGCGCCACGCTCGGGCGCGCGGACCTCCTGGTCATCCATGCACGCGGCGACTCCAATCCGCGACGCACCCGGGATTGCAGTCACCCGGTGGGTGAATGAACAACAACCGCGGGCAACGGGCCGATACCAGTCATGTGGTGCGTGGATGGCAGGTGGCCGTCGTCCAATACCCGCCCGGTGAATGTTGGACGGCAGGGCCCGGGAGGCGGCGAGGCGGCCTCGAGCGGCGACGCGGCGGCGGGACGGCTACCAGCCCCAGGAGCCGTCCTCGCCCTTGATCGGCCCCGTGATCGCGGACGTCACCCAGCCGCCGTAGAACCCGCCGGGCTGCGGCGTCGCGCGTTCGTCGCCCACCCACGCCTCGTCCACCCTGGAGGCGTAGAACGCGAGGTGCCCGCGGATCCCCTCGAAGCCCGGCAGCGGATCCTCGTACGACCACGCCACCCGGTCCAGGTGGCGGCCGGCGACCTCCAGCCCCCAGTACGAGGCCCGGCCCTTCCACTCGCAGACGCTCTCGCCGGGCGAGGGCCGGATGGCGGCGGCGACGATGTCCTCGCGGGGCACGTAGTACACGGGCGGGTGGGAGGTCTCGAGGACCCGGACCGCCCGCAGCGTGTCCGCCACCGTCACGCCGCCGACGACGACGCGCACCCGCTCCGGGACCGCCTCGACGCGAGGTGGCCGCGGGTAGTCCCAGACCGACTCCTGGCCCGGGCCGGGGAGCTCGGGCACGACGCCGCGCGGCACGCGGCCGGCGAACCGGCGGGGCCCGTGGTCGGCGGTCACTGCGGCGTCACGGCGGCCGCCGCGCATTCGCCGCACAGGCCGGAGATGGACAGGTGGGAGAGCTGGACCCGGAACCCGCGCGACCGCTCCAGCGCGTCGAGCAGCGGCTGCGCCTCGGCTGCCTCCACCTCCCAGGCGGCGTGGCAGTTGGTGCAGTACAGGTGCCCGTGCTCGGCGACCGGCAGCACGTGGAACTCCTCGCGACCGTCGACGCCGTGGGCGTGGGCCACGAGCCCCAGGTCCTCCAGCACGTCGAGCGTCCGGTAGACCGTGGACGGGATCGTCGCCGGGTCGAGCTCGCGGCAGCGCTCCACGAGCTCGGCGCCCGTCACGTGGCCCGTCGTCGCGGCGAGGACCTCCAGCAGGGTCCGCCGCTGGGGCGTCCACCGGAGTCCGTTGGCCCGGAGCCGTCCCGGGAGGTCCGCCCACGGCTCGGTCGCCGGCTCCGGCGACGGCTCGCGTGCCGGCAGCGCCGCCGGGGCCCGCGCGGGCTCCCCGGTCGACGGCGTCGCGCGACCCGTCACGGCACGACTCACAGGCTGCCGCCGAGGAGCTGCGTGATGTCCGGCAGGAGGCTCTCCGTGCCGAGCAGGAACGCGAGCCCCACCGCGATCGAGAACACGCCCGCGAGCACGCCGATCGTGATGTAGACCGGCCGCCGGATCTGGCCCGCGACGAAGCCCGTGGCAGAGACGACGACGATCAGCGTGTTGGCCGCGACGAGGCCCACGCAGAACGCGATCAGCATGGGGATCCCGAGGCCCGCGCCCGATGCGCCACCGACGGCCGCGATGAGCAGCGCCTGGGTTCCCGTCTCGGCGCCGACGCCGTGGATCATGCCGACCCCGAACGCGGTCCGGCGCCCGTACGAGCTCATCTCCAGCGGGGCGACGTGCTCGTGGCCGTGGAGGCGCGCCTGGAACCGGCGCCACGCGTAGCGGATGCCGTCGAACACGAGCATCCAGCGGCTGCGGAGCCGGAACTCGGTCCCGTTGCGGAGGTACTGCCACAGCGAGACGAACACCCAGACGCCGAGGAACAGCAACGTGAAGCCGACGACGCGACCCATGATCGGGTCCACCCAGTCGGGCAGGATCGCGCCGAACGCGAGCGCGAGCAGGCCGAGACAGAACACGACCAGCGCGTGGCCCAGCGCGTACAGCGTCCCGAGCAGGATCGCGTGCTTCTGCTCCGCGACGAGCCGTGTGCGCCCGACCGGCATCGAGGCGAGCGTCGGCATCGCGGCGACCGCGGCCGTGCCGCCCGCCGGGTAGCCCACGCCCCGCGGCGCGATCGCCGCCTCGTGGGCCGCGCCATGGGGATGCGGGTGCGCGTGCGGCTCCTCCGACGCATGCGCGACGGCGATCGCGGTGGGCGGCGGCGCGCCCTGGTGCTCCACGCGCTCGCCGGCGCCCCCGTGCTCGTGGCCATGCTCGTGTGGATGGAGCTGGTGGTCCGCCCGGTGGATCTCGGTGCCCGCGTCCGCTGCCGCGGTGGTGGACGTGATGTCCGTGATCGCCGCGATGTGGTCCCAGTCGAAGCCGTGGCGGAACCCGAGCAGCAGCCCGGTGATGAGGATGCCGAGCGCCCCGGCGCTGATGGCGGCGAGCGGGACGTCGATGAGCGCGAGATCGAAGGCGGGCAACCGTGTCTCCCCCGAGGGTCGATGCGAGGTGTCTCAGATGCAAGTCGTTGCAATAGCATCGAGCCGCGGCGGCCCGACGTCAACCTTTTCGCATGGACCCGCCGCCCGGATCACCCCGGGCGGTCCCATCTCCTGTGCGAGGCGCTCCCTCAGGCGACGCGCTGGATCGCGGGCACCTCGAGCCGGGCGAGGCCGTCCGTGCGGCGGAAGACCCGTGCGAACAGGGACGGCACGAACCAGCGCAGGAAGTACAGCCGGCAGCCGACGCAGATGCCGGTCGCGGCGAGCAGCGCCTGGAGCGCCGCGACGGCCCCGGCGAGCAGCCAGCCGAGCGTCGAGGCGCCGACGAGGAACGCGATTCCGGCGAGGGCGAGGAACGTGGCCCCGAGCGCCTGCGCGAACCGCGGCGGGTACTCGTGCTCGAGCTCGGTCGAGCCGAGCGTGAGGGTGCGCTTGACGATCGGCCAGGCGCGGCCGGGCAGGAACAGCCGGGTGCCGAAGAACGCGGAGATGCCGAGGTTGACGCCCACGAGGACGGCGAGCCACGGCAGGTCGAGCAGGAACGCCGCCACCAGGATCGCCGCCGAGATGCCGGCGCCGAGGCGCTGGCCGCGGGGATCGATGGATCGGGCAGGGGTGGGCGTGAGCAGCGAGGTCAAGGAAGGCTCCGGGTCGTGTGGGGACGAGCGCGCAGACATGCGCGGCAGGGCGACGAGGATGCGCGAGGCCCGGAGAGGGAGGGGTGTGAGCGGCCCTGTCAGGCGACCGCGTGCTCGACCCTCGCCGGCGCTCGCCGACGACAGGAGCACTGCTGGTCCATACAGCCCGTGAGGGCGATGACGATCACGGCCGAACCTTACGGGAGGGTCCTTGCCGCGTCAATGAGCGGCGACCGGGGAAGGTGGAGCGGGAGACGGGGATCGAACCCGCGACATGCAGCTTGGAAGGCTGCCGCTCTGCCAGCTGAGCTACTCCCGCGTGGCGGAGATCCTACCCCTTCGCGCCAGCGGCCCGCCGCGCGGCCTCGATCGCGCGTCCCATCCGGGCGACCAGCGGCTCCGACGAGACCGGGTGGTCCAGGAAGGCGGCCAGGCGCTCGGTTGGCGGCACGAACGGGCCCGGGCGCAGCACCTGGTCGATGTAGCGGCGACCGTTGTCGGCGGAGAGGAGGCCGCGACGCCGCGCGGTGTCGAGCAGGTCGTCGCGGATGGCGAGGGCGTAGCACACGCCGTAGAGCGCGGCGTCGTAGCCGCCGGCGATCATCGACACCGGGAACGGCCGGAAGGCGCCCGACGGGTCGGGCAGCGGGATGACCGCGTGCGCCTCGCGCCACGCCGCGTCCAGGTCGACGTCGTCCGGCCCGTGGACCGCGAGGTCGAGCGTCCCCAGCTGGATGTACTTCGAGAGATACGGGACGTCCTCGATCGCCTGCGCGACCGCCAGCGCGTCCACGAGCGCCGCGGGCGCGGGCTCGCCCGTCTCGGGGTGCCGCGCGAACGTCGCGAACACGTCCGGCGAGCGCGCCCAGTACTCGAGGAAGAACGACGGGCCCTCGACCCAGTCCTGCCCCCACCAGGCATCCTCGAGGGCGGCGCCCCGCCGCGACCCGAGGGTGAAGTCGAGGACGTGGCCGAACTCGTGGAACAGGACGCCTGCGTCGTAGACGCCGATGGTCGCGGGAGCTCCCCCGTCAGGGCGCGGGACCATCGTGACCAGCATCGTCACGGCGGGCGGCAGGGTCCCTCCCCGCGGCGCGGCGTCCGACTCGAGGAGATCCATGAAGGCGACCGTGCCCGCCATCTTCCCGTCACGTGCCCACGGGTCCCACAGGCAGGTGCCGAGCTCCGTCCCCGTGGCGTCGTCGATGAGCGCGAGGGTGCGCACGTCCTCGTGCCAGCCGAGGCCGCCCGGCCGCTCCTCCACGCGGATGCCGAACACCTCGCGGACCAGCCGGAACATGGCCCGGGCAACCTCCTCGAGGGGCAGGTAGGGCCGGAGCGCGGCGGCGTCCGCACCGAGGGCACCGGTCAGCGCGCGGATCGCGCGGAACTGGTCCCAGGGCTGGTACCCATCGCCATCGAGCTCCTCCGCGAGCACGGCCGTCGCCGCCTCGCGGAACGCCGCCGCGGCCGAGGCCGCCGGCCCGGAGAGCTCCCGGAGCATCGACCGGGCGTGCTCCACCGACCCGAGCGCTCCGAAGAACGTCCGCATGTCGGCCCACGAGCCGAACCCTGACAGCCGGGCAATCTCGCGCCGCACCCGGAACAGCTCGCCCATCGGCTCGAGCGTCGCGTCGAGCGCGCGGTCCTGGAGCGTGCGCCAGAAGCGCTCGCGGACGGCCCGGCTCCGGACGTTGGTCAGGAACTCGTCGCGCATCCCGTACTCCACCCGGACGCGCAGGGAGCCCGGTGCCTCGCCCGGCTCGA
>JAICUV010000286.1 GCA_025935655.1 Chloroflexota bacterium
CCGCTGCGCGGCGGCGCGCACATCTGGATCTCCTACTCGCCGGACCTGCGGCACTGGGGCGACCACTCGCTCCTGCTCGCGGCGCGTGACGGCGCGTGGTGGGACGCCGGCAAGATCGGCCTCGGGCCCCCGCCGCTCGAGACGCCGGACGGCTGGCTCCTCATGTACCACGGCGTCCACGCCACCGGCGACGGCCCGATCTACCGGGTGGGGCTCGCCCTGCTCGACCTCGAGGACCCCCGGATCGTGCTGCGCCGCACGGACGAGTGGGTGTTCGGGCCCGCGGAGCCCTACGAGCTCCACGGCGACGTCGGGCGGGTGGTCTTCCCGTGTGGCTGGGTGCTCGATCCGCTGACCGACCGGCTGCACCTGTACTACGGGGCAGCGGACACCGTCATCGGCGTCGCGTCCGCGGCGATGACCGACGTCATGGCCAGGGTCATGGCCTCGCCCGTGCCGCCCCGGCCCGGCCGGGACTGGGGCTTCGGCTCGCCGGTCAGCGTCGAGTAACGGCCCGTCCCCCCGGCGTCAGGCCGGGGGCTTGCTGTCCGGGACGTCGCGTCCGCTCGGGTGGACCGTCTGCGGCGACTGGTGCAGGCCGAACCGGATCGCGCGCGAGCCCCAGGCGGGGTCCTCGGGCGTCCAGGAGCCGGTGACGGCGCCGCTGCTGTCGAGGTGCTGGATGGTGCCGTCGACCCGCAGCGCGAGGTACTCGCCGTCGGCGAGGGCCACCCGGCGCGGGCGGTAGGTGCGGGCGGTCATGGGGTCTCCTTGGGGCCGGTGGTCCACGGGTTCATCCGGCCGCTGCGTGCGACGAACGACGCCGCTTGGGATCGTCGCTCGAGGTTGAGCTTCTTGAAGATCGAGCTCGCGTAGTTCTTCACCGTCTTGTCCGACAGGAACACGATCGCGGCGATCTCCTTGTTCGTCTTGCCCTCCGCGAGGAGCAGCAGGATCTTCTGCTCCTGGGGCGTGAGGAGCTCGGTCTCGTCCCGCAGCTCACCGGTCGCCATGCGCCGCACGCGGTCGAGGACCACCCCGGTCACGGCGGAATCGAGCTGGGACTCGCCACGCGCGACCGCCTTGAGCGTCGCGATGAGCGCCGGCGCGCGGGTCTGCTTGAGCACATACCCGCTCGCCCCGCCGAGGATGGCGGCCAGGACGTCCTCGTCGTCCACGGAGCTCGTGAGGAACACGACGCGCACGTCCGGCAGGGCCTCGCGGATCTCGTGCGCGGCCTCGACGCCGTTCCCGTCCGGGAGCCGCATGTCCATGAGCACGATGTCCGGGACGAAGCGGGTCGCCTGGGCGAGCGCCTCCGCGCGCGACCCCGCCTGTGCGACGACCCGGAACTCGCCGTGGCGCTCGAGGACGGAGACGAGCCCGGCCCGGACGATCTCGTGGTCGTCGACGATCAGCAGCCGGGGCGCTGCCGCAGCCCCATCGCGCGGAGGGAGGGACGCCATCGGGACTGCCTTCCTGGGCCTCGCCTGCAGGCGTCACGGGGATCGCGACGCGGGATCGGGAGACGGTGACGGTCCCAGCATGCGCCCAGTGCCCCGGGAGCGCAACGCGAGGGGGCGTGCACGGGCCGCCGATCGGTGGTGGTGGGTCGCTCGCCGGGCGCCGCGGACCTCAGCTCCCCGCGTCGGGCGCCGGACCGCCGTCCTCGGCCAGCAGCTCCTCCTTCGCCTTGAGCATGTCCGCCCTGGCCTCCGGCGTGGGCACCGGGAACTTGGGGTCGATCTCCATCAGCGCGTCGAGGATGACCGCGGCCGCCGCCAGGCGCATGAACCACTTCCGGTCCGCGGGGATGACGTGCCACGGGGCCCACGGCGTCGACGTGTTGCTGAGCATGTCCGCGAACGCCTTCTGGTAGTCGTCCCAGTACTGGCGCTCACGCGCGTCCGAGGCGCTGAACTTCCAGTTGGACTCCGGCTCGTCGATGCGGTCGAGGAACCGTCCCTTCTGCTCCTCCTTGGAGACGTTGAGGAACAGCTTGACGATCTTCGTGCCGTTGTCGGTGAGGTAGCGCTCCCAGTCGTTGATCTCCCGGAACCGGCGCTGCCACACGTCGCGGCCCTTCGACCGCTTGGGCAGCTTCTGGCTCGCGAGGATGGAGGGGTGGACGCGGACGACGAGCGTCTCCTCGTAGTAGGAGCGGTTGAAGATCCCGATCATGCCGCGGGCCGGCAGCCGCAGCGCCGCACGCCACAGGTAGTCATGGTCGCGCTCGAGCTCGCTCGGGACCTTGAACGAGGTCACCTCCACGCCCTGCGGGTTGACGCCGCTCATCACGTGCCGGATCGTCCCGTCCTTGCCCGCGGCGTCCATGGCCTGGAAGATCACGAGCAGGCTCCACGTGTCCTGCGCGGCGAGCCGCATCTGGAACTCGCTCAGCCACTCGATGCCCTGGGCGAGGAGGTCGGTCGCCTGATCCTTCTTGACCAGGTCGGCCGAGTAGCGGGGGTCGTAGTCGCGCGGCAGGCGGACCTTCGTGCCCGGCTTGACGCGCAGCGGCGCGATGAACTCGTGGATGCGGTCGAAGCGCTGGTCGGGCATCGGGGATCGCTCCTGTGGCGTGACGTGGGCAGATGGTAGCCCGGCCCGGCGGCCGGATTGCGGCGGGGATACGCTGGGACGACCGCGTCACTCGCGGACGGCGTACAGGAGCAGCACCCGATGGAGCACCGCCGACTCGGCAAGACCGGCCGCGACGTCAGCGTCATCGGCTTCGGCGCGTGGGCGATCGGGGGCTCGTGGGGGACGGTCGACGACGCGGACAGCCTGCGGGCCCTCCACGCGGCCGCCGACGCGGGCGTGACCCTCATCGACACCGCCGATGTCTACGGTGACGGGCGCTCCGAGCGGGTCATCCGGCGCTTCCTCGCGGAGCGCGCGGGTGAACGCTTCTTCGTGGCCACGAAGATCGGGCGCCGCGCGCCGCTCGACGTCCGCGAGTACACGCCCGAGTCCTTCCGCGGGTGGGTGGACCGCTGCCGGGAGAACCTGGGCATGCCCACCCTGGACCTCGTCCAGCTGCACTGCCTCCCGACCCAGGCCTACTACATGCCCGAGCTGTTCGACGCGCTCGACGAGCTGGTGGCGGACGACTCGATCGCCAGCTACGGCGTCAGCGTCGAGAAGGTGGAGGAGGGCCTCAAGGCGCTCGAGTTCCCGGGCGTCGCGACCGTCCAGATCGTGTTCAACGCGTTCCGCCAGCGACCGGCCGAGCGATTCCTCGACGAGGCGCGCCGGCGGGACGTCGGCGTGCTCGCACGGGTGCCGCTCGCGTCGGGGATGCTCACGGGCAAGCTGAACCGCGACACCGCCTTCGAGCCCGACGACCACCGGCTGTTCAACCGCCACGGCGAGTCGTTCGACATGGGCGAGACGTTCGCGGGCGTGGACTACGAGACCGGGCTGGCCGCCGTCGAGGAGATCCGCGCGCTCGTGCCGGACGGCGCGACGCTCGCGCAGCTCGCCCTGCGCTGGATCCTCATGCATCCCGGCATCAGCGCGACGATCCCCGGCGCCAAGACCCCGGAGCAGGCGCGCGCCAACGCCGCGGCGGCCGGGCTGCCGCCGCTCGATGACGCCACCATGACCCGTATCCGCGAGATCTACGACGCGCGGATCCGACCGCTCGTCCACCAGCGCTGGTAGGAGGGGGTTTCCGATGGCCACCGCGACCACGTACCACGCCCCGGGCGCCGTCCTCACCGAGCGCGAGCACACGGTCCCCCTGGACCACGCGAACCCGGACACCGGCTCCATCACCGTGTTCACCAGGGAGGTGGCCGCGCCCGACGGGCTCGACCGACCCTATCTCGTGTTCCTCCAGGGCGGCCCGGGCTTCGAGGCGGCGCGGCCCACGAGCCCCCCGACGGGCTGGATGAAGCGGGCGCTCGACGAGTACCGCGTGCTGCTGCTGGACCAGCGGGGGACGGGTCGATCCACGCCCGTGGGCCGCACGATCCCGGGCGACACGCCCCGCGCGCAGGCGGACTACCTGGCGCACTTCCGCGCGGACAGCATCGTCCGCGACTGCGAGGCGATCCGCGCCGAGCTGGGCTCGCCGCCCTGGACGGTCCTCGGCCAGAGCTTCGGGGGCTTCACGTCGCTCACGTACCTCTCGTTCGCGCC